>NZ_JACGVA010000067.1:0-102201 GCF_014076985.1 Colwellia sp. MB3u-8 | reverse complement strand
TCCCATTCCGAACTCAGAAGTGAAACGTGTTAGCGCCGATGGTAGTGTGGGAGTTCCCATGTGAGAGTAGGACATTGCTAGGCTTCTATTTAGAGAAACCCGTAGCTGACGCTACGGGTTTTTTGTCTAAACCTTATGACTTAGCTAATTTTTAAGTTAATTAACTCATAAAGTTTTTTGTCTGATGACAATAGCGACATGGCCCCACCTGATCCCATTCCGAACTCAGAAGTGAAACGTGTTAGCGCCGATGGTAGTGTGGGAGTTCCCATGTGAGAGTAGGACATTATCAGACTCCTATTAGAGAAGCCCGATTCGAAAGAGTCGGACTTTTTGCTGTCTGCTATTTAAATATTATAATAAAGCCAATCTGAAATGAATATAGCGACTTAACGCTAATCGATTACTATTCGGGTACATTTATATTCGAAAGTTAATCGTAAATTTACTTACCTGTTTATCAGACCTCGATTAAACTAGCTCAATTTCAACGTGCTGTATTTTTTGCTGTCTGTATTTATTTCGTTTAAAGTATGGCTCTTTTACATTCCAAGCTTATAGGTAACTGTATTGATGTCATGGCAACCGAGTATGAATTGGCCGCATGCCAAGCAAAGAGCACAGGTTTTAGGTCAAATACGAGCATTTTTCTTAGCACGAAATGTGATTGAGGTTGAAACCCCAATACTTGCTCATGCAACCGTGACAGATGCACATTTAGATGCCTTCGTAACTCACTATAATTACTCACAAGATAGCCATTGCGATGAGTCGATAAATTTATTTGCCCAAACTTCGCCAGAGTTTGCGATGAAGCGCCTTTTAGCTAGTGGCTATGGTTGTTGCTATCAAATTTGTAAAGCGTTCCGTCATGAAGAGCAGGGTCGTTATCATAATCCTGAATTTACCATGTTGGAATGGTATCGAATTGATTTTGATCATTTCCAATTGATGGATGAAGTTGCCGCGTTAATAGAGTCAATCTTAGGTTGTGACCAAGCTGAACGTATTAGCTATCAAGCACTTTTTATTCGAGAAGTTGATATTGATCCTTTAGTGACCAACAAAGAACAATTAATTGCTCTTATTACCGGCCGTGGTAAGTTGAGTGATTGGCTAGAAAATGAAGACTCACTTGATACTTTACTGCAATTTGTCATGGCTGAGTTAATAGAGCCTAATATAGGCAAAAATGCACCTTGCTTTGTTTATAATTTCCCGGCTAGTCAAGCATCGTTGGCTAAGATTAGTTCACAGGATCTGCGTGTTGCAGAACGCTTTGAGTGTTACTTTAAAGGTATTGAGCTTGCGAATGGCTTTCATGAGCTAACCGACGCTAAGCAACAAAAATTACGCTTTGAGCAGGATAATGAAATACGTGCCCAATTAGGCAAAGCTAAGCATATGATTGACGAAAATTTTATTTCAGCACTTGAGCATGGGCTACCATCTTGTGCTGGTGTTGCTCTTGGTATTGATAGACTGATTATGCTTGCTTTATCGGCAAGCAAAATTGATCAAGTTATTACCTTTTCGATAGCAAATGCTTAACTTACATTATTATTTTAGTCGATTAATTAGCTAATCAGGCAGGTTTAATTCTTTTAATTTTCTTGTTAACGTGTTCCTCCCCCAGCCTAAGCGTTTGGCTGCTTCTTGTTTATGTCCTTGGGTGTATTTTAAGGCACTTTCTAGCAATATTTTTTCAAACTCAGGTAGCACTTGTTCGATGATATTACTCTTACCTGATGATAGCTCCTTGTCGAGCCAAGTTTTTAAATTATCTTGCCAGCTATCATGTGAATTTTTCACACTGAGTGGTTTTACAGCAAGTTCACTAGGTAAATCTGACATTAAAATTTCTTTACCACTGGCCATGACCGTGAGAAAGCGACATATATTTTCTAATTGTCTAACATTGCCTGGCCATTCGCATTGCTCTAGATAATCTAGGGTACTTTTGTGTAATGTTTTAATTTCAACGGCTAATTCTTTTGCTGCCTGTTTTAAAAAGTGTTGTGCTAATTGATTAATATCTTCCTTTCTTTCGCGCAGGCTAGGTATTTGGATTCTGATGACATTGAGTCGATGAAATAAATCTTCACGAAAGTCACTACTATTAACCCGTTCTTCTAGGTTTTGATGCGTGGCGGCAATGATTCTTACATCGACTTTTATCGGGGAATGACCACCGACTCGATAAAATTGACCATCTGATAGCACTCTAAGTAGCCTTGTTTGAATATCGAGTGGCATATCACCAATCTCATCTAAGAAAAGTGTACCTTGGTGCGCCTGTTCGAAACGGCCATGTCTGACGGCACTTGCGCCAGTAAAAGCGCCTTTTTCGTGTCCGAATAGCTCTGATTCTATTAAGTCTTTCGGTATAGCAGCCATGTTGAGTGGTATAAAAGGTGCTGCTGAACGAGGACTGTGCATATGTAATGCGTGTGCCACGAGTTCTTTGCCCGTACCTGACTCGCCATTGATCAGTACACTGATACTGGAACGAGATAGTCGGCCAATAGTCCTAAATACTTCCTGCATAGACGGTGCCGCGCCTATTATGCCAACAGCGTCAGCAGATGGGATATTAAGTTGTTTTGTCGACTTTAATTCTCGAGCATGGGTTAAAGCTCTTTTGGCCAGGGTAACTGCGTCAGTAATATCAAATGGCTTTGGTAAATATTCGAATGCTCCACCTTGATAGGCATTTACTGCACTGTCTAGATCTGAGTGAGCGGTCATTATGATGACAGGAATGTGGGCAAACTGGTCATTGATTTTACCTAATAGCGTCATGCCATCAATGTTAGGCATACGAATATCAGAAATAATCACCTCGGGTTGATTATGTTCTAAAGCAATTAATAGATCTTCTGGATTATGAAACGTACCTACACTTATGTTGGCGTTCGACAGGGCTTTTTCTAGCACCCATCTGATTGAGCTGTCATCATCGACGATCCAGACTTGTTCGGTGATCATTAGTTTTTCTCACTTTCAAAAGGTATTAAAATAGTAAACTCTGTATGCCCAGGTCGACTTTTACAGGATAATTTTCCGTGATGCTGATGGATAATAGTTTGGCAAATGGAAAGTCCTAAGCCGGTACTCGAGGCACTACCTGAAACCATAGGATAAAATAATGTACTGCAAATATGCTCAGGTATACCGGGGCCGTTATCAATTATGCTTATTTCTGCACAAAGTTTGATACGCTTGCCATTAATAGTTTTATTGCTTGCTGCACGAGTTTTTAAGGTGATTTTACCTTCACCATTTAATGCTTGCATGGCGTTATGAACAATATTGATAACGGTTTGTTGGAGCTTGTCTTGATCAAAAGTTAATTCAGGTATGGATGGGTCATAGTCACGGGCTAAAGTAATATCTTTGGGGTTATCAAATTTTGACAGTTGAAATACTTTTTCAATCACGATATGAATATTTTGCAACTTCATTAGAGGCCGGTTGTTAGGCCCTAACAAACGGTCAACTAAATTGGTTAATCTATCGGCTTGTTCTATGATCATCGCTGTGTATTCTTTTTGTTCGAGATTAAGTTCTAAATCCAATAATTGTGCCGCGCCGCGCAGGCCACCGAGGGGGTTTTTAATTTCATGGGCAAGACCACGGATAAGGTCGCGTGCAGACTCCCATTGTTGTTGTTGAAATGCTTCTGCACTGATCTGTTTTTGTTGATCAATTTGTTTGAACTCGAGCAAAACATGTGGACATTGTTCAAAAGTAACTGAAGAGGCCGTAATTTCAACGGTAATTTGTCGCTGATCAAAAAACTCAATCGTCACATCGCTATCACTAAACTCTTGTCCTGTCGTCAGTAGTTGTTGTAAACGATTACTATTAATTGGGGTATTATAAAAAACTTGGTCAATGGGAAGTCGGTATATTTTACTTAAGCTTTTAACGAGCAATGCTTCTGCAGCAGGATTGACATAGCAAATAGCGAGTTCACGGTCTAACACAACAACAGCTGTTACCATTTGGTTAGGTAACGCTTGTTGATAATGCTTTTTTATTTTGTTTAAATTGATCACGTTATTAAACATCACTTTTCCTTGCACTAAAATGGTGCGTTAAGTAACGAGTGTAAATAAAATTGGTGCAATATGCACTGAAATCCGGTTAGTTTGCCTTGTTAACCGATACTCTGTGCATATAAAACGTTACTGGAGAAGACGTTGCAATAACCTTGCCTTTATCATTAAGTAAGGCCATTTTTATTTGATGTTCACCACGGTCAATATTTCTAAGGACAAACATTGAGTGGGTTTGTGGTTTTTTATAGGGCTTGTCATCTAAATATAATTGTATGGTAAGACCACGCTTGAAGATGGGCTTAATTCGGCCTGAAACATAAGCTGAACCCGTATTATCTCTAATGGTAGATTTTTCCTCGGGTTGGATGATCTCTACTTGATAATTATTATCTATGGCTTTGGGTTTTATGTCTAAAATTGAGGTGTCGATTGAGGATTTTATGGTGTTAGTTTCTTTGACATCTAATTCTACCGCACCGGGTTTAGGGCTATCAGAAAAAACCAGTACTCCTTGCTCATTGCGCCAGACATAAACTTGAGCAGAGCCTGCAAACACAGCAAAAGCCTGCGTTAGCAAGAGAATAACAATGCAAAAACGTGCAGTATGAATCAAAAATAATATCCCTGTTAAAAATGTTCAGTCTTAATCTATCCAAATAATGCTAAATTTACCACAAAAAAAGCTCACCGAAGTGAGCTTTTTACTTATCTATCTAGTTGCAACGTTATACGCTGTAGTACATATCAAATTCAACTGGGTGAGTTGTTGAGTTCAACAATTCAACTTCGCTACGTTTGATACCTATGTAGGCGTCGATCATGTCTTTATCCATAACACCACCTTCAGTTAAGAAGTCCATGTCATTTTCTAAAGCATCTAATGCTTCAGTTAACGAAGTGGCCACTTGTGGAATTTCTGCTGCTTCTTCCGCAGGTAAGTCATACAGATCTTTATCCATGGCATCGCCAGGGTGAATTTTGTTTTTAATACCATCAAGACCCGCCATCAACATAGCTGAGAAGCCTAAGTAAGGGTTCATTGTTGGATCAGGGAAACGCACTTCGATTCGCATGGCTTTTGGTGACGGTACAATTGGAATACGAATAGATGCAGAACGGTTACGTGCTGAGTAGGCTAGCATTACAGGTGCTTCGAAACCAGGTACAAGGCGCTTGTATGAGTTAGTAGAGGCGTTAGTAAAAGCATTGAGTGCTTTAGCATGCTTGATGATACCACCAACATAGTAAAGTGCCATTTCAGATAATCCGCCGTATTTATCGCCAGCAAATAAATTAACACCGTCTTTAGCTAATGATTGATGAACATGCATACCCGTACCGTTATCACCGACTAACGGCTTAGGCATGAAAGTCGCTGTTTTCCCGTAAGCGTGAGCAACATTATGAACAACATATTTGTATATTTGTACTTCATCGGCTTTTAATACCATGGTATTGAAGCGACAAGCAATTTCATTTTGGCCTGCAGTCGCTACTTCATGGTGATGCGCTTCAACCACTAAGCCCATTTCTTCCATCACTAAACACATGGCTGAACGAAGATCTTGTGATGAATCTACTGGTGACGTAGGGAAATAACCGCCTTTTACACCAGGACGATGTCCCATATTGCCTTCTTCATATTCAGTACCCGAATTCCAAGACGCTTCTTTATCATCTATTTTATAGAATGAACCACTCATGTCTGTGTGGAAACGAACATCATCAAAAACAAAAAACTCTGGCTCTGGACCAATTAAAACGGTATCTGCAATGCCGGTACTACGCATATAATCTTCAGCGCGTTTTGCCACTGAACGAGGATCACGGCTATAGCCTTGCATTGTTGTAGGTTCAAGGATGTCACAACGAACATTCAAGGTAACTGCTTCAGTAAAAGGGTCAAGTACCGCAGATTCAGCAATAGGCATCATCACCATGTCTGATTCGTTAATACCTTTCCAACCTTGAATTGAAGACCCGTCAAACATTTTGCCGTCTTCAAAAAAATCTTCTGTTACTTGATGATGAGGAATTGAAATGTGTTGCTCTTTACCTTTGGTATCAGTAAAGCGTAAATCAACAAATTTGACGTCATGTTCTTTAATTAGATCTAAAACTGCGTTTGACATTGAATGTCTCCAGTGTAGTTAGTGCTTAAATGCTTAAAAACTTAATTCTCTATTACTTGTGCTAAAGCGAATACTGTGCCAAAGACAAAGTCATTGAAATATATGCTTTTTATGTTTTTTATTGATTTAATTCGCACCATTGTAGTGCGTTGTTTGCTGCATTTTGGTGCGTATACTCTAATCTGATCATCGGCAGTATAACAACTGAATAATATTTTGTTGGTTATATTTTTCTATTGCGGTGTATTTGCTGAGACTTGTGCTGTACAATATGCGCCCAATTGTAGCCCTATTCGTTAATTTGCCTAAAGTAGCAATAAACGAAAGTAACAGCGAGTAACGCCTGTGTTAGATAAATTAAGAAATGTGGCAATTATTGCTCACGTTGACCACGGAAAAACCACTTTAGTTGATAAATTATTAGAACAGTCAGGTACGCTAGACGCCCGAGGCGGTCTAGAAGAACGTACAATGGACTCAAATGATATCGAAAAAGAACGTGGTATCACAATCTTAGCTAAAAACACGGCTATTAACTGGAATGGCTACCGTGTAAACATCGTAGATACTCCTGGCCATGCTGATTTTGGTGGTGAAGTTGAACGTGTAATGTCAATGGTCGATTCAGTTTTACTGATAGTTGATGCACAAGAAGGCCCTATGCCGCAAACGCGTTTCGTTACGAAAAAAGCGTTTGCGCAAGGTTTAAAGCCAATTCTTGTTATTAACAAAGTTGATAAGCCTGGTTCTCGCCCTGATTGGGTTATGGATCAAGTTTTTGAATTATTTGATAACTTGGGTGCAACTGACGAACAACTTGACTTTAAAGTTGTTTACGCTTCAGCAATCAATGGTTGGGCCACGCTTGAAGAAGGCGCAACTGGCACTGACATGACTCCTTTATTTGATACTATTCTTAAAGAAGTGCCAGCACCAATCGCGGATCCTGAAGCTCCGTTCCAAATGCAAATTTCTCAACTTGATTACAGCTCTTACTTAGGTGTAATTGGCGTTGGCCGTGTTACACGTGGTTCAGTTAAGCCGAATCAACAAGTGACTATTAAATTAGCGACTGGCAAGGTTCATAACGCTAAAGTAGGTAAAGTATTTGGTTACTTAGGCTTAGAAAGACTGGATATCGAAGAAGGTTTTGCTGGTGATATTATTGCACTTACCGGCTTAGGCGAATTAAAAATATCTGATACTGTTTGTTGTCCAACAGCAGTTGAAGGTTTACCAGCATTATCTGTTGATGAACCTACTATCAATATGACGTTCCAAGTAAATACCTCACCATTTTGTGGTAAAGAAGGTAAATATGTTACTTCACGTAACATCAAAGATCGCTTAGAAAAAGAGCTTGTTCATAACGTTGCTTTACGTGTTGAGGAATTACCTGATGCTGATAAATTTAAAGTGTCGGGCCGTGGTGAACTTCACCTAGGTATTTTAATTGAAAACATGCGTCGTGAAGGTTTTGAATTAGCGGTATCACGTCCTGAAGTTATTATTCGTGAAATTGATGGTGTAACACAAGAACCTTACGAGAACGTAACCATTGATGTTGAAGAACAACATCAAGGACCTATTATGGAAAGAATGGGTGTTCGTAAAGCTGAATTAACTGATATGGCACCTGATGGAACGGGCCGTATTCGTATGGACTTCATCATGCCAAGTCGTGGTTTGATTGGTTTCCAAACTGAATTTATGACTTTAACTTCAGGCTCTGGCTTAATTTATCATACATTTTTTGAATACGGACCTCACAAGGGTGGCGATATTGGCCAACGTAAAAATGGTGTAATGATCGGTAATGCTACAGGTAAAGCCTTAACCAACGCTATCTTTAACTTACAATCTCGTGGTCGCATGTTGATCGGACACGGTGTTGATATTTATGAAGGTCAAGTTATTGGTATTCACTCACGTGATAATGATCTAACGGTAAACGCGCTTAAAGGTAAGCAGTTAACTAACGTTCGTTCATCAGGTACTGATGAAGCACAAACGTTAACGCCGCCTATCGTAATGTCACTTGAGCAAGCGCTTGAATTTATTGATAACGATGAGTTGGTAGAAGTAACACCACTAAGCATTCGAATCCGTAAGAAATTCTTGAAAGAGAACGATCGTAAGCGTGAAGGTCGTGGAGCAAAATAACCTGGTAAGCTAATCTTTATATAAAGCCACCTAAAGCAATTTAGGTGGCTTTTTTTTTCAATGTTATAAACAGCCTCGAATCGTTCTAATACCAATTTCATTAATTAGGTGGTCTACTTTATACGCAGGAAAAATGGCCAAAAACAAGGCATTTATTTTAATAACTAGTTGTTCTAATTATTAAATAAATAACGCAGTAGTTGGTTATTTTAACCAGTAAAAATGATCAGATAATTAGTGAGATTGGTATAAATACCTCTAAATAGTTTCATAGATAACCTTGATGACTTTAGGTCTAAGGTAAAATTATTGAGATTATGACTACCGTTATTTTAATCATTGCCTTAAAATAAATGTAATGGCTCTAACTAGTAATTTATATGCACCCGAGAATAGAAGAAATAAAGCAGCATCGTTACGTCAAATCAATACTTGGTTTTTTGTTATTGTTTTTTAACAACTTTCAAAAAGAACGTATTCATGTCACTGCAGGCTATTTATCTTATGTTACCTTGATGTCTTTGGTGCCTTTGATGGTGGTGATGTTATCTGTGATGACCGCTTTCCCTATTTTTTCTGAAATAAGAGAATTGATAGAAAATTTTATCTATCAAAACTTTGTCCCAGCTTCTGGTGATGTTGTACAAGAGCACATTACTGGCTTTGTCAGTAATGCCACTAAAATGTCGGCTATAGCCATTACTGCGCTATTTATTCTTGCCATGTTACTCATTTCAGCGATTGATCAATGTTTAAATAAATTATGGCGAGTAAATGAAAAACGTCGAATCATCACTTCATTTTCAATGTATTGGATGGTGTTAAGCTTAGGTCCTGTATTGGTGGGGAGTAGTTTGGTCATGACCTCCTATATTCTGTCGTTGGTATCGATAGGGGATTATGATTTATTAGGGCTAAGTAATATTGCTGTTCAGGCTCTGCCGTTAGTCGCTTCAATCGCCGCTTTTTTTATTTTATATATGGTAGTGCCAAATAAGGTTGTTCCTGCTAAATTTGCGCTTGCGGGTGCGACCTTAGCCGCGGTTTTATTTGAGATAGCAAAAAAAACTTTTGCCATTTATGTGACACAACTTCCTTCTTATGAGGCTATATATGGTGCGTTATCAAGTATTCCTATTCTATTTTTATGGGTATATTTGAGCTGGTTGGTGGTGCTTGTTGGGGCATTATTTACCGTATCATTAGAAGATTATGACAGCGAGAAAAAGGCAAAATCATCTCAGCAAGATGCTGATTAAATATAAGTAGACTGAAGAGATTATCTATAAGGAGCGGTATATGTCTAGAGTGCTTTTCCCCAATATTGCGGTTTATCAACAACAATGGCTTGACGTTGGAGATGGACATCAACTCTACCTTGAGCAGTCAGGTAACCCCAATGGCATTGCCGTGGTATATCTACATGGTGGCCCTGGCGGCGGAACAAGTAAAGATCATCGCCGATATTTTGATCCCGACAAGTATCGTATTATTTTATTTGACCAACGCGGTTGTGGGCGCTCTACACCATCGCCAAGTGTTCGCCATAATACCCCCGCGCATTTAGTTGCTGATCTTGAGCTAATCCGTCAACATTTAAGCATTTCACATTGGTTAGTGGCCGGAGGTTCATGGGGCACAACCTTGGCATTGCTTTATGGCATTCAATATCCTGAAACCGTGCTAGGTTTTATCTTAAGAGGAGTTTTCCTTGGCACGACAGCTGAATACAACTGGTTGTATGGTCAAGATGGCGCCGCCGGATTTTTTCCTGAATATTACCGAGAATTTACCGAGCAACTTATTGACGTTAAAGCTGATAATATTGTTCAAGGCTATTATGATGTACTGACTGGAACTAATGAAATTGCCGCTATTGCCGCCAGTAAAGCTTGGTGCTTATGGGAGCTTAGGTTGTCAACCATCGAGCATCACCCTATTGACATTCATCACATAGAAGATTCACATCAAGCCTTATGTATGGCGAAAATATCGAGCCATTATTTTGTCAATAAATGCTTTATTGATGAGGGCCTGATTTTAGCGTCGATTGAAAAAATTAAAGCGATACCGGCGATTATTTTACATGGCCGCTACGACATGGTTTGCCCATTGCGTAACGCGGATCAGTTGGTGCAAAAATGGCCCAATGCACAATTACAAATATTACCCAAAGCAGGGCATAGCGGTTTTGAATCTCAAACGATTGATGGCTTTTGCAAAGCAACAGACACTATGGCTAATTTTATTGCAGAACGCAGAGAACTTGATTAAATGATAGCCTTGATGCAAAGAGTATCCGAAGCAAGTGTCAGCGTTGATCATAATGTTGTTGGAGAAATCGAGCAGGGTTTATTGGTGTTTTTAGCAATTGAACCTGCAGATACCCAAGCAAAGGCTAAGCGCTTAGCTGAACGTGTCGCCGGTTACCGAATTTTTGCTGATGATGAGGGTAAAATGAATTTAAATGTTCAGCAAGTCGGTGGTGAAATATTAGTCGTTTCACAGTTTACCTTAGCGGCGAATACCACAAAAGGAATGCGACCGAGTTTTACCCATGCAGCACCACCAAAATTGAGTGCAGCGCTTTATCAATATTTTTGTCAGCAATTGCGTGAGCTTGGCTTTAGAACTCCGACAGGGATTTTTGGTGCTGATATGCAGGTGCGATTATTAAATGATGGTCCGGTAACCATCAATCTACAAAATTAATACCAATAATATTTACTAATTAGCGCGTATATGATGATTAAAAAACTTTCGCCATCTAAGGTATTGTGTTGCGGGTAGATAGGATGTTTTTGAGCGCTTTTTTAGGTTATTTATCATCCAATGCTTTGGCAACAAATGAATAATCACATTGAGATAGCGTGGAATATGAAAGTAGATAATATGATGCGAACTTTGCAGTTGCCTTAAAATGGTCAAGCATAAGTTAATTTCTTGATCGTCAAGATCAGGTAAATTAAGTGTTAAACAAGCATCATCTTGTAAGTTATCTATCAGCGCGGTTAACAGCGTAACTCGACTTTGAAAACTATTAGCATGGTGTTGATAAACATCACAAATTAACCAATCAGCTGATGACTTTTCTGGACATTGTCTTTGTTGCAGCCAAGCTAAGGCTTCGCTATTTTCAATCACTATTTTCTGTTGTTGCGGGTTAAAATAATGTTGAAAGCATTCGATCACCGTTTGAGAAAGTTCGATACTCGTGACTTGGATATTGGGCTGTAGCGCACTTAAGAATCGACTCAAGTTTCCGCCACCAAGACCCAACTCTACGACCTGATTGGGTTGAAAAAACAATAAAGGCATTAAAGCCGCATAGTGATGAGGCAAGGTCAGTTTTTCTGGACACCTTAAATGCATAACACTTTGAATAACGTCGTCAAATGCTAACCAGCGATAATGTGCATTTTCACTAATGGTTATTTGGTCTGTGGTGTTACTGAGGTACACTAGTTGACCTTGATTAACATGTTGGTTAAGTTTCACGTGTTGTTAAATTCCTGAAATAAATATATTTCACTTGCCATAAGATGAATAATAGACGATGTACAAATGCAGAGCGCCAAAAAATAAAGCTGAACTAGCACAATATTATCAACTACGCTGGCAAGCGCTTCGCCAGCCATCGCAACAACCCATGGGTAGCGAAAAAGATGAGCTTGAGGCGCAATCATACCATCGGGTCATCGTTGACGATATGGATAAGATTGTTGGCGCTGGGCGATTACACAATGTTAGTCAAGAGCAGGCACAAATTCGCTATATGGCGATCAGTGACCCTGTCCGTGGCCAAGGGCTAGGTAAGTTATTGCTCAGTGAGTTGGAACGGATTGCTGCAGAAGTAGGGGTGAAAACCCTAGCGTTAAATGCGCGCGTTAATGCGATTAGTTTTTATCAGCGACTTGGTTATAGCGATGAAGGATATTCACATACGCTTTTTGGTGACGTAAAGCACAACAAAATGATTAAGAGCATAGCAAAACCCGATAGTCATTTAGCTGAAGTTGCTGATAACTTACAGCAACTTTGGCATCAAACTATTCCGCTTAGTAAAGCCATGAATATTCATATTTGCTATTTTGATCAACAAAAACTGCGCACTAATTGTGAGCCAAACTTTAATAAAAATCTTCATAATACGATGTTTGCAGGCAGCATTTATACTTTGGCAACCCTGACAGGTTGGGCCTGGGTGTATATGGCGCTGCAAGCACAAGCACAGCAAGCTGACATTGTATTAGCGGAAGGAAATATTCGCTATATTGCGCCGCTGCTAGGTGTCGCCTATGCCCAAACGTCGTTAAACCGAGTTACGGGTAGCCTAGAGCCGTTACTCGATGGCAAAAATGCTCGCTTTAATATCGAAGTTGAAGTGTGTTGTGGTGATAAGGTTGTAGCACTTTTTACCGGAGCTTATGTCGCCATGGCAAAACGATAATAGCCTTTTACCTGTGGTACTTAGGTAATAACCTTGTTCGCATAACACCATTTTTGAGTTATTACTGAGCGAAAAATTCAAACTAAAAGTAGATCAATATGTATAAAATTTTTGTCGTGTTTATATTTTTCAGCTTCCTTGCCACGGCAACTGTGCCGGTAAACAGCGAGCTTGATGCGGTATTAGATAGTTTTCATCAAGCGGCAGGCGAAGCTAACGAGGATAAATATCTTGGCTTATTGGCAGAAGATGCTATTTTTCTGGGTACAGACAGTGCTGAACGTTGGAATAAAAGCGAATTTTCAGCTTTTGTAAAACCTTACTTTAGTCAAGGTAAAGGTTGGTTATATCAGCCAGTTAAACGTCATATAACGCCAATTCAAGCGGGTAATATTTTCTTTTTTGATGAGTTGCTGGAAAATAAAAGTTATGGCATGTGTCGTGGTAGTGGCTTGTTAATTAATACTGAAAATGGATGGAAAATATTACAATACAATTTATCTATTCCGGTGCCAAATGCTATTGCTCTGCAAGTGGTCGCGTCTATTAAGGGTTATCGAGCCGCTACTATTAAAAAATAAAGTCAGCTTAATCATCACGGTTAGTGGTGTAATTTTATGGAGAAATTTTAATGACCCATGTTAGTATTATTGGCTGTGGTTGGTTAGGGCAGGCGTTAGCGCAACGTTTACTTGCCAGCCATACCAAGCTTATTGCCAGCTACCAATCAGCGCAAAGCCATGACAAACTTAAGGCGCTTAATATACCAGCCACTCAGCTTATTTTACCACTTGTTGATGATGTGATGAGCTGTAAGCAGCTAGATAAGATTGCCGGTGTTGACCCAAGGTTATTTCAACAAGATGTGCTGATTATTGCCATACCACCCCAGTTGAAAAAAGGTCGGGTAGATTATCCGTTGAAAATTCAACAGCTAGTGCACCTGGCTGAGCTTGGCAACACTCAACATATTATTTTACTGAATTCGACAGCCATCTATAATGGTTTAGTGGGTAAAGTAGATGAAGCCAGTCAGTTAAATATGAATGCTGAAAAAGTCGCTAGCTTACTGGCAGCAGAGCAAGCGGTTAAAAGCTTCTCTAAACGGGTGCATATTTTAAGGTTAGCGGGATTGGTTGGGCCTGATCGACATCCGGGTAAATTTTTACAAGCAAAGCGTGTTTTTGAAAATGCTAGTGCGACAGTGAACCTGGTTCACCAAACCGATGTCGTGAATATTCTTGACAGTCTTATTCATCTTGACAGTACTGATAGTAAACAAAGCATTTATAATGTGGTCAGTAATACCGATAGTAATCGCCAAGGTTATTATCAGTTAGCCGCGCAAGCCTTAAATTTACCGATACCACAATTTGCCATCGAGCAAGAGCAAAGCCCAGGTAAAAAAATTATCGGTGCCGCATTGCGTGATGAATTAGCTTACCGCTATAAGCATGACGACTTATTATCATGGTTAAAAAAGACTGATCCCATCAACTTAGATAGCGCTTAATCTGTGATTTTGAAGAAATTAAGGTGTAAAAAACTATGGCGAATAATGTCATTACCAAAATGCTAAAAGCCATCTATCAATATAAAATGACGTTATTATTTTTTATTTTGTGGGCGCATGTTTCATTGTTGAATTTATTTTATGTTAATTACCGTGGGCCGATTTTTCTCTGGCAAGAAAATAGCGAATTACGGACTATTCAAACACATTTTTTAATTGCCTTAATCACAACCCTGTTTTTTGTCGCTATCACAAAATTAAGAAAAATAAGCGGCAATAAAGCGCTTGAAACCAATGGGAAATAGCCCAAAAAACCCGACTTTACTCGGTCGGGTTTTTTATTGGCTATTTAAGTTGTGCTAGGGTTTATTGTGAATACCAGCCGTTGCTAGCCATTGTTTAAAATCAAGCAAATTCGCGGGCAAAATAACTTTGGTTGATGGTTGACTCAAGCCTTTCATTTGTTGCAGATATTGCTCACTTAATTGCATATCTAAAGCTTGTTCACCGCCGGGTTGCTCAATAGCCGTGGCTAACTTACTAATAGAGTCGCCAGTGGCTTGTGCAATGGTTAATATTTCCGCCGCCTTACCTTCAGCCGAGTTAATTCTGCGCTGCTTTTCACCTTCAGACAAATTAATCAATTCTGTCATTTTTCCTTCTGAACGATTAATGCGACTAGCTCTATCACCTAAACTTTTTGCCAAAATGGCGCGGCGTTCACGTTCGGCGTTAACCTGCATTTCCATCGCGTTGCGAACAGTCACGGGTGGGGTAATGTTTTTAATTTCGTAGCGGTGAACTTTAATGCCCCAGCTTTCGCCTGCTTTATCAAGCACCTCGACCACTTTCGCGCTAATGACATCGCGCTCTTCAAAAGTGCGATCTAACTCTAAAGTACCGATGACTGAGCGGGTAGTGGTTTGAGCAAGTTGCATAGCAGCGAAGCGGTAGTCCGTTATACCGTAGCTTGCCTTGTAGGCATCAATTACCTGGATGTAAATAACACCATCAACTTCGACATAAACTTCATCTTTTGAGAAACACTCTTGAGGCGGCACATCTATGGTTTCTTCTTTCTGGTCTTGAATAAATGCCACGCGATCAATAAAAGGTAAGAGTAAATGAAAGCCCGCTTCTAATGTGCAACGATATCTCCCTAAGCGTTCAATAATATAAACTGATTTTGTTGGTACTAAACAAATAGCTTGGAAAAACTTAAAGGCTAGAAACAAGAAGATAAATGCCCAAATAGCCAATACCGCTAAATCGATAGTGTTTGCATCAATTGCTATCATGATTTTGCTCCTTGAATATTTTGTGTTACTTTTTCCATACCTTGAAAAAAGCCTTCTAATTTAGCCACTTCACTTGGCACGATTGACACGTCAGCATGTTGTATAATATTGCTGGTTTGTGCAATAAACTGTTCTAATAAACGCATTTTTATCGCTTTTTCGCCACCCGGCTGGGCTGCCGCTTTGGCAATGAAGTTGATGCCTTCTGCCGAAGCTTGCGTAAGAATCGCTATCTCTTGTGCTCGGCCATGGGCTTCGTTAATTTGTTTTTGTTTATCGCCTTCAGATAAGTTGATCGCTTCTTGGCGAACACCTTCGGATAGATTAATCGTCGACTCTTTTTCCGCTTCTGCTAAGGTAATTTCAGCACGCTTTTGCCGTTCGGCTTCCATTTGTTTTTCTAGGGTATGAATAACATTGTCAGAGGGCGTAATATTACGCACTTCATAGCGTAATACTTTAATGCCCCAAGGGTCTGAGGCTTTATCAATTTCACGCACAATAGTTTCATTTAGGGTGTCGCGCTCAGAAAATGTTTGGCTTAAGTTTAATTTACCAATTTCAGAACGCATGGTTGTTTGCGCTAAATTAACGCTAGCGCGACGGTAATCTTCAATGCCATAACTGGCTTTAGCACCGTCCATTACTTGAATATAGACTAAGCCGTCAACATTAATTTGAATATTGTCGCGTGAAATACAACTTTGCGCCGGTATATCCAACACTTGTTCACGGGTTTCATGACGATAAGCGACGCGGTCAATAAAAGGGATTAAAAAATGCAGTCCTGGTGGCGTAATGGCGCGAAATTTTCCTAGACGCTCTATGACACAAACCTCTTTCATTTGCACTATCAGTACTAGCTTGACGACAATAAACAGTAATGCTAGAAAAACAAAGGTAACCGTAGCTAACATAAAGATGCTCCTTCTCTTATTTTATAGTTTTTAAATGGCGTTAAATTGAGGCGTTAACCGCCATGGTCTTATTTGATAGGCTCAACCACTAAAGAAATGTTTTCTTTACATACAATAGCGGCTTCACTACCCGCTTGGATAATAGAACCATCACTTAACGCTGTCCATGTTGTGCCTTGATACTCAACTCTACCTGCTTGTGTACCTGGGCCTATTTGTTCGAGTACACGTACTTTTTTACCATAAATATCGACCTCTTCATAAATATTTTCAATAATCGTTTCACCAGCAAAAAATCGCTCGGTAATAAAATAAACTAAAATCAGTAGAAAGGTGGCGAGGATGAACCAAGTGGTGAGGGTTAATACCCAAGTATCAAGTATTTGTTGTTGTACACCAACAGCGACAAGCAATGAGGCTATGCCTAAATTAAGTAAAATACCACCTGGAACAAAAATCTCTAAACAGGCGAATAAAATAGCTAGGGCGAGCCAAGTTTCAAAAAACAGTATGTATTCCATTGCCACCTCTATGATGTATGTGCGGTTAATTTTACGTTAACAGCGATCCATTCAAAGTAGCAAGCACGACATATTATGTCAAGTGATTCAGGTTAAAGGCAATTATGTGAAGGAAAGCTGGCGCTAGGAATTATTTGATCAGGTAAGTCATCAAATGGGTATAAGCATAGTTTTAGTTAATGAAGTTACTAATGCCTTGCAAGACAGGATGTCTGAGAAAGACCTGAACATGGTTACTCTTTCACATCCATGTGATCGTAACATACCCTTCCTCCTGAACATGGTTACTCTTTCACCTCCATGTGATCGTAACATACCCTTCATCCTGAACATAAAAAAGCCAAACATGGATGTTTGGCTTGATTCAGTTAACTTAAATTTAACTGGAACTAGAAGCTAGGTAATAAGGCTTCAGGCATGAAATTGTTGAACTCACCTTCAGCAATAATCGACGATGCGTCAGCAATATCTGGCGCAAAGTATCTGTCTTTATCATAAAAACTGACAACTTGGCGTAAAATTGATTTAGCCAATTCAACATTTTTAGAACCTTTTAATGGCGCTCTAAAATCTAGACCTTGTGCCGCCGCCAAGTATTCAACAGCTAACACACCGTTAGTATTTTCAGCCATATCAGCAAGACGACGGCCAGCAAAGCAAGCCATAGAGACGTGATCTTCTTGGTTTGCTGAAGTGGGTAAGCTATCAACAGAGGCTGGATGGGCTAATGATTTATTTTCTGAGGCTAAAGCGGCAGAGGTGACTTGTGCAATCATAAAACCAGAGTTTATCCCACCATTATCGACTAAAAATGCCGGTAATTTACTGAGGTTTGCATCGATTAATAACGCCATTCTACGCTCTGATATCGAACCAATTTCGGCAATCGCTAAGGCTAAGTTATCTGCTGCCATAGCAACAGGTTCGGCATGGAAGTTACCCGCAGAGATAAAGTCACCTTCGTTGGCAAAAACTAACGGGTTATCGGTCACACCGTTAGCTTCAACATGAAGTACTTCAGCCGCTTGGCGAATTTGTGTTAAACATGCGCCCATCACTTGTGGCTGACAACGCAGTGAGTAAGGGTCTTGCACTTTTTCACAATCAAGGTGCGAAGAACCTATAGCTGAGTTGTGGTCTAAGATGTGACGGTATGCGCGAGCGGCATCGATTTGTCCGCGTTGACCACGAGCTTGATGTACGCGATCATCAAAAGGGGCGCGAGAACCCATGGCCGCTTCAACGGACATAGAGCCAATAACAACACCAGCAGCAAATAAGTCTTCCGCGTGAAATAAGCCTTCTAATGAAAATGCCGTTGACGCTTGTGTGCCATTGAGTAGTGCTAAACCTTCTTTTGCTGCTAAGGTCATTATCTCAAGACCGGCTATTTTTAAGCCTTCAACCGCTGAAATAACTTCATCGTTATGCGACATTTCGCCTTCACCCAATAAGGGTAATACCATATGAGAAAGTGGCGCTAAATCACCAGAAGCACCAACAGAGCCTTTTTTAGGTACACATGGATAGACTTCTGCGTTTAATAGGGTAATTAATGCTTGAATAACTTCTAAGCGAATACCAGAAAAACCGCGTGATAAGGAGTTGATTTTCAATACCATCATTAAACGAACAGTGGCATCATCCATGTACTCGCCAAAGCCGGCAGAGTGAGACAATACAATTGAGCGCTGTAATAATTCTAATTGGTCATTTTGGATACGGGTACTGGCAAGTAAACCAAAGCCGGTATTAATACCGTAAACCACGCGATCTTCCGCGATAACTTTTTGCACCGCTTCAGCGCTTTTGTTAATAGCTTCAAAGGCACTTTCATCTAAGCTAAATTGTATGCCTTCATACTTGGTTACGGCGCGTAATTGTTTTAGCGTAATCTGGCCTGGAATAATATTTAATGTGTTCATTACTGACATGTTATCTGTCCTATTTTTAAATTTTTATGAATTCAATGAAAATTGCACCAAGATCATCGTTAAAAAAGGTGCAATTATGCGTTAAGCTAAACAGGTTGTTACTAAACCTTGCCGTTAGCACCATCAATCATAGGCAGGTCTAGGCCTTGTTCTTTTGCACAATCAATTGCAATGTCGTAACCGGCATCGGCATGACGCATAACACCGGTAGCAGGGTCGTTCCATAATACACGGCTAATGCGTTTTGCCGCGGCATCAGTACCATCAGCGACAATAACCACACCCGAATGCTGACTAAAGCCCATGCCTACGCCACCACCGTGATGTAGGCTAACCCAAGTAGCGCCGCCTGAAGTTGACAACAAGGCATTAAGTAGCGGCCAATCAGATACGGCGTCAGAGCCATCAAGCATGCTTTCAGTTTCACGATTTGGTGAAGCAACTGAGCCAGAGTCTAAGTGATCGCGGCCAATAACAACGGGTGCTGATAATTCGCCAGTTTTTACCATTTCGTTAAAGGCTAATGCTAAGCGAGCACGGTCTTTTAAACCGGCCCAACAAATACGGGCAGGTAAGCCTTGAAAAGCAATACGTTCACGCGCCATATCTAACCAGTTATGTAAGTGTGGATTGTCTGGAATAAGCTCTTTTACTTTGGCGTCAGTTTTATAGATATCTTCTGGATCACCCGATAATGCTACCCAGCGAAAGGGTCCAATGCCTTCACAAAATAGCGGCCTAACATAAGCCGGGACAAAGCCAGGAAAATTAAAGGCATTTTTAACGCCTTCTTCCAGGGCCATTTGACGAATGTTGTTACCGTAATCTGTGGTAGCAGCGCCAGCCGCTTGTAAATCAAGCATGGCTTGTACTTGCACAGCCATTGAATGTTTAGCGGCTTTTACAACGCCAGCTTCGTCTTCAAGCCGCATTTTTGCCGCTTGCGCCATGCTCCAGCCTTGGGGTAAATACCCGTTGAGCGGATCATGTGCTGAGGTTTGGTCCGTTACTATGTCGGGGGTAACACCACGTTGTACTAATTCAGGGAAAATATCAGCGGTATTACCTAATAAGCCCACAGAGATCGCTTCGCCTTTTGCTGTGGCATCATTGATCATCGCTAATGCTTCATCTAACGAGGTGGCTTTTTTATCGACGTAGCGGGTCTTTAGGCGAAAATCGATACGAGACTCATCACATTCAACAACTAATGCAGAAAAGCCCGCCATAGTTGCTGCCAGTGGTTGAGCGCCACCCATGCCACCTAAACCACCGGTAAGTACCCATTTACCTTTAGCGTTTCCAGCAAAGTGCTGTTTTGCCATGGCGACAAAAGTCTCATAAGTGCCTTGCACTATGCCTTGCGAGCCAATGTAAATCCATGAACCTGCGGTCATTTGGCCGTACATCATTAAACCTTGTTTATCTAACTCATTAAAATGCTCCCAGTTTGCCCAGTGCGGCACTAAGTTTGAGTTAGCAATTAATACCCGTGGAGCATCGGCGTGAGTTTTAAAAACGCCAACTGGCTTACCAGATTGCACCATCAAGGTTTCGTCATCTTCTAGGCGATCCAATGTTTCTACAATTTTGTCGTAACATGCCCAGTTACGTGCAGCACGGCCGATACCACCATAAACCACTAATGACTGTGGGTGTTCGGCAACTTCTTCATCTAAATTATTCATTAGCATGCGTTTTGCCGCTTCAGTTAACCAGCTTTTTGCGGTGATTTTACTGCCACGTGCGGCACGAATTTTACGGCTAGTGTCGATTCTATTATTTATTGTCATGGTGGACCTCTACAAATGTAACTTGTTGGCTAAAATGAGAATTTTTCTCACTTCAATATGCGTAAATTAAAAAATTAAATGACTGCCTAAGCGGTATTTATTTCCTGGTGAGGTTAAAGTGGCTAAACTCACCACACCTTGGCTTGACCAGGTGCGACGTTTAACCTGTAAACATGGGGTAATATGGCTAATTGCTAATAAACGGCCAATATCTTCACTGGCTAATACGGCTTCCACCTCATGTGTTGCTTCGGTCAATGGTGCTTCGGATGATAAATATGCATGTGGCGTAATTTGCGTAAAGTCTTGTTCAAGATAATTAGCCACTAATTTTGGATTAACAAAGCGTTGCTCTAATTGTATGGGGGCATTATTTTCAAAATGCAGCACGCTTGAGTAATAGGCGATATCACCGGCTTTAAGGGCTAATAAAATCGCCACTTCTTCGTTGACTTTAACGGCCTTTAAGATAAGTTGTTGAGCATGATATTGATGACCACGCTCTTGTATTTCATCGGCTATATTGCGAATTTCTAGTAATGAAGACTGTGACTTAAAGTTTGCGACAAAAGTACCAGAGCCTTGAGAACGCACCAATAAACCTTGCTCAGTAAGCTCTTGTAAAGCACGGCGAGCGGTCATTCTACTGACCGAAAACTGCTCGGTAAGCTCATTTTCTGATGGGACTTTACTGTGTTCAAGCCACTGGCCAGATTCTATTTTTTCACAGATGTGCTGTTTGATAACACGGTACTTTGCGGTTTTTACTTGTGTCATTGTCATACCTAATACGGGATAATGTGCAGAGTAAACTCTAACTTGTATATACAATCTCATTTTTTCTCGGCAAGGTCAAGAGTTGTATATACAAGCTTGCTTGTTAATTTGCTATCAGTTAAAGTGAAGTTATAAATAAACCCTAAGTTTTGTTGGGTCATATTGATATGCCATAAGTCATGGCACTTTGAAAAGTAACCTAAAAGTAGCATTAAGGTTAGCGGTAAATAAGCAATTTGGAATTTTTATGTCGACGAAAACACAACACTGGCAAACCCTTTGGACTCATGTCAATTTAGCCACTATGACCGATGGAGCAAAAACTTACGCCACGATTGAAAATGGCGCTATAGCGATTGCGAATGGAAAAATTGCTTGGCTGGGCACAACCGCTGAACTGCCTGACTTTGATACGGCTAGGGTAAAGGTAATTGACGGCAAGGGGGCTTGGTTAACGCCAGGCTTTATCGATTGTCATAGCCATATTGTTTATGGCGGCAACCGCGCGAATGAATTTGAAATGCGTCTTGAAGGTAAGGGGTATGAAGAAATTGCCAAGGCTGGCGGTGGTATTATTTCAACGGTTAAAGCAACCCGTGCTGCTAGCGAAGATGAGTTATTTAACCGTGCATTAAAACGTTTAACGGTTTTACATCAAGAAGGTGTTACCAGCATCGAAATTAAATCGGGTTATGGTTTAGACACGGATACTGAAATTAAAATGCTCAATGTCGCTACTAAATTAGGGCAAACATTACCGGTAACAGTACAAAGAACATTTTTAGGCGCGCATGCGCTACCTGTTGAGTATCAAGGTCGTGCGGATGAGTATATTGATTTGGTCTGTAAAGAGATGATACCGCACATGGCAAAAAATAAACTTGCTGATGCAGTTGATGTATTTTGTGAAGGTATTGGTTTTAATTTAGCGCAAACCGAAAAAGTGTTTGCGGCAGCCAAGGCGCATAATTTACCAATAAAAGTGCATGCCGAACAGCTATCTAACCTTGGAGGCACTAAGTTAGCAGCAAAATACCAAGCGCTATCTGCTGATCATATTGAATTTTTAGACGAGGCAGGTATCGCGGCAATGAAAGTGGCCGATATGACCGCGGTATTATTGCCGGGTGCATTTTACTTCTTACGTGAAACCCAGTTACCGCCGATTGAGCTATTGCGTAAACACGGCGTGAGTATGGCTATTGCTACCGATGTAAATCCAGGTTCGTCACCGATTAACTCACTGCAGCTAATGCTCAATATGGCTTGTACATTTTTTAGGTTAACGCCGGTTGAAGTTCTTGCGGGAGTGACCTGTCACGGCGCTAAAGCGCTAGGGTTGTCGAGCAGTAAAGGGCAGTTAGCCGTGGGTTATGATGCGGATATTGCTTGTTGGGATATTAATCAGCCGGCTGAATTATGTTATCAATTTGGTGTGAATCCGCTGACTCATCTAATGAAGGCTGGGGAAATAGTGATTTAGCCTAAGGTGAGTTAACTTGAAGTGGCATGGCTAATTAGAACAGCTAGTGATTGCCCAGCCTTACTTAGTCGATGTAACTGGCATATTAATATAGTCGTAATCGACAACACCTTGATGACGACAGACAAGGCGTTTGCTCAAAGCCAGCGCTATAGCAAAGATAAACCAGCAAGTCTTGCCATACAGTTTAAGTATGGCAAGACGCATTATGAACAGTATTGACACATTCAAACTAGGCTTAACTAGTCAATATCTAAGGGGTCAGGCGATAAAATAACACCGGTATTATCGGCATAAATATGATCATCAGGTAAAAAGGTTACGCCGGCAAAGTTTATTGCCAAGTCGCTTTCGCCAATCTTGCTGGTGCTAGCACCAACGGGGATCGACAATAAACCTTGTATGCCAATATCAATATCTTCTAAGGCGTCAACGTCTCGTACGCTACCAAAACAAATAATGCCTTCCCAATTATTTTTTGCTGCTTGTTCAGCAATACTAATATTAATCAGTGCGCGACGTGTTGAGCCACCGCCGTCAATAACCAAGACCTTGCCGGTACCGTCAGTGTCAGCCAGCTCGGCAATTAAGCCATTATTCTCAAAGCACTTTACCGTAACAACTTTACCGCCAAAAGAACTTCTGCCACCATAATTACTAAATAAGGGTTCAAGTACATCGATTAAATCAGTGTATATATCACACAGCTCTGAGGTGTTGTATTCCATAGTAATTTTTTCCTAGGTCGCGTTTCTTATTAACTAGTATAACGGTTGAATACACAGGCACAACCGCTAAGCCGCTATAGATGCTAAATAAACCTAGCGAAAGCATAAATAAAAAGTCTGACTTAATCATCGTTATTAGCTTTTAATAAGCGTTATATTCATGCTTGTTGGGCGTCGGCAGCTCGTGCTTGATTTTTCTCCAGAAACTCTCATAGCGCTGAAAATAGGTGGATTATTGTCAAATCTGAGTAAATCGGTCTTGGTAAATGGCTTTAGCAAAACGAGGAGAAATTTACTCACCATTGTAGCTATTAGGTTATATCGCTAGTGATGCTGTTTAAGGGGGGGATCAGTAAGGTTATTGCCTTAATAAGGCGATAAGGCAAGGAGCGTTTACTCAGTAGCTAAAGCGTAAAAGATTTCAGTTAAAATTTTTAAATTTAAAATCAGTGACGCTTTACTGTGCTGGCCGGTATTACAGTGCCTAAGGGTTATTACTTAACTTCTTTAATTTCTATCGATGCTTCTCGGCTATTTACCGTTGAGCCTGTACTTTGTAGGTAATTTTGCCAACGCTGTTGATATTCCGCGCCGAGTGTTTTTAAGTAATCACTATTATAAATACTGCTATGTTCATCATCAAAAATAAATCGATAGCCATGTTTGCCCACCGATTCAATTTTTAGCAGACGTACCTGCTTTTTATGATAAACCTTTGGCGCTGAACCTGCAGCTTGACCTTTGTCTGTGGTTGGAGCAAATACCCGTAAATATTCGAAGGTTAAATCAATCGCTTCGCTGTTTTGTTGTTCAATATCTTCAAGCTCAGTCCTACCAAAAGAAACCGATAAACTCGCTGTAGCATTATTGATCACAAAGCGCTTAATTTTACTCATGTATTACTCCTAACCGTATTTTATCTATTATAAAATAAAGCGACTTAGATCTTCATCTTTAATCAGATCAGATAAAATATTAGCAACAAATTCAGCATCGATGAGAATGCTTTCTCCAGCACGATCATTGGCGGTAAACGAAAGCTCTTCGATTAAGCGTTCCATCATGGTATGTAAACGCCGTGCACCAATATTTTCAGTACTTTCGTTCACTTGCCACGCGGCATTAGCAACCGCTTTAATGCCATCTTCACTAAATGAAATATGCACGCCTTCAGTCGCTAATAACGCAATATATTGCTCTGTTAAAGAGGCATTAGGCTCAGTGAGTATGCGCACAAAGTCTTCAGCGGTGAGCGGTTTTAATTCAACACGGATCGGTAGTCGACCTTGTAATTCTGGAATTAAATCAGAGGGCTTTGACATTTGAAAAGCGCCAGAAGCAATAAATAAGATATGGTCAGTTTTAACCATACCGTGTTTAGTGCTAACGGTAGAACCTTCAATTAAGGGTAACAAGTCTCGTTGTACACCTTCTCTTGATACGTCAGGGCCTGAGCTTTCACCGCGCTTGCAAATTTTGTCTATTTCATCAATAAAGACAATACCGTTTTGTTCAACCGCGTATATTGCTTTTTCTTTGATGTCGTCTTGATTAACTATTTTCGCCGCTTCTTCTTCTTGCAAGGCTTTGAAAGCATCTTTAATTTTCAGTTTACGTTTGTTGGTTTTATCACTCGACATGTTTTGGAACATGTTTTGTAATTGTGAAGTCATGTCTTCCATGCCAGGAGGTGCCATAATTTCAACGCCAACTTGCGGCGCGGCTAAGTCGAGTTCAATTTCTTTATCATCGAGTTGACCTTCGCGTAATTTTTTACGAAAGGCTTGACGAGTTGGACTGTTTTCTGGTTGCTCGTCGTTGCCTGAACCGTCGCGAGCTGGCGGCAGTAATATATCTAAAATACGTTCTTCAGCAGCTTCTTCGGCTAAGTGTTTTACACGTGCCATTTCCCGCTCTTTGGTCATCTTAATGGCCATATCAGCAAGATCACGAATAATAGTTTCGACTTCTTTACCGACATAACCGACTTCGGTAAACTTAGTTGCTTCCACTTTAATAAAGGGTGCATTGGCTAGTTTCGCTAAGCGTCGAGCTATTTCTGTTTTACCGACACCTGTGGGGCCAATCATCAGAATATTTTTAGGGGTAACTTCATCGCGCAACTCTTCGTTCAGTTGCATTCTACGCCAGCGGTTTCTCAGCGCTATTGCAACCGCTCGTTTAGCATCGCTTTGACCAACAATGTGGTTATCGAGTTCGTGAACTATCTCACGTGGTGTCATATTCGACATATTAATTCCTTACAAATTGGCGGTTATAGTTCATCAATCACATGTTGTTGATTGGTAAACACACAAATGTCACCAGCAATTTTTAATGATTTTTCAACGATTTCTTTGGCAGAAAGGTCGGTGTTTTCAAGTAATGCTGTGGCCGCTGATTGGGCAAAATTTCCACCACTACCAATAGCAATAAGATCGTTTTCTGCTTGGATAACATCACCATTACCGGTAATGATGAGTGAGGCTGTTTCATCGGCAACCGCTAATAAAGCTTCTAGTTTGCGCAGCGCACGATCAGTGCGCCAATCTTTTGCTAGTTCAACGGCCGCTTTAGTTAAATGACCTTGATGCATTTCTAGCTTGCTTTCAAAACGTTCAAATAGGGTAAATGCATCAGCTGTACCGCCAGCAAAACCTGCAAGTACTTTGCCATTATATAAACGGCGCACTTTGCGTGCATTACCTTTCATTACAGTGTTGCCAAGGGAAACTTGACCATCACCACCAATGGCCACTTTGCCATTACGTCGGACAGAAACAATAGTAGTCACAATTAACCTCTTCCATATTGCCAACTGAGATAGTCGGCTTGTCTAATGTAGATTAGATAAGGGGTGGCTTAAGCTTTTTCAAGGGAGCGGTGATGAATAATAGTAAACAGACAACTTTAATAAGTTTTAAGTTTTACGTTTGCCTTTGTCTGTTAAAAACAATATCGTTCAGTTTTAAGTTGGCTGTAGGTTGAATTTTAGCGCTTAGCTATTAAATTAAGTGACTATTGATATGATCGGCTGTCGGTATTTTATTGTTGCCGTTTATCGGTATTAATACCGATCAACGGCAAGCATTGAGCCAGTTTTTGAATACAAAGATAGTATTTTTCGCTTTAAAAGGGGGCTAGTTGACCCGCCAAGTTATGCCTTGAAACTGACGGTTTAATACTAATCTAGATACCTTAATAAATCCGCTGGAAAAGGCCTGAAGCAATACATATATAAATACATACATTGCTAAAACACTCACCTTAAGTTAATCCCAACCCCAAATTTGACAAGCGTGGATCGCGTTGTTTTTTAATTTATGTTTATCTTTTTCTGCGTTACGCTTTTTATCGTAAGGACCTAAATAAACTTTATACCAAGTTGACGAGCTACCGACAGATTTACCCACTTGTGCTTCTAGGCCTGTGAAGGCTATTTTTGCTTTTAATGACTCTGCTTGTTTACGGGTTCTAAATGAGCCACATTGCATTTTATAGGGGCCTTTGTTCTTAACTTCGTACTGACCTACTTCAACTTTTTTACTTTTTAGATCATCAACGTAGGTCCACTTTTCCTTCGGAAGTTCAGGTAATTCAGCGACCTCTGCGGCCTTTTTTACTTTGATGACTTTAGGGGCAACAACGACTGCAGGTTGTTTGTCTTTAATGCTCCACAGCAGGTAGCCAAAACTGGGCAAAGCGATCACTAAAAAAGCGGTAATTAATTTTACTTTTAATGAGATACCTTGAGCTGGTTCAGCATTTTTTTTATATGGGCTTTGTTTTTTATTTTTTACTCGAGAGCGGGAAACGTAATCTTGATGTGCCATGAAAAACTTTATACTAGAAAACTTTCGTCAATTCTAACCAACTACTAAAGAAATATCACCCATTGAGTGCATTAATTGCATAAAACTCACCCTAGTCGGAGCATGAATAGGGATTAAGACACGTCTTTAGCTGTCAGCTGTCAGTAAGTTAAAAAAGCTTTAAGCTTGGTTTTGCTGTGTTTTTGCTTTCTTCAGTCCACCTGCTTCACTTCTGGTGAAATAGGCTTGTAGGCTGTGCTTTTTGACGCATCAATTACCAGCTTAAGTCTACTGGGTCGATATCAATTGACCATTTAACTTTTGATTGCCATTCATTTGTGGCGCTATGGTGAATTAGCTTAAATACGGCTTGATGCAGCTGCTTTCGAGTTTTGGCTTGCAAAATTAAGTGAAATCTAAATTTACCCGCCTTTTTCTCCATTGCTGCTGGCACAGGCCCAGCAAACTGGCAACCTTCAAAGGGTATTTGGGTCATAGTGCGTAAAAATTTTTCGGGGTAAGAAGGGTAGTTTGCTTCAGCTCTAAACAATGCTTGAAAGCTAAAGGGTGGCAATAAGGCTTGTTGGCGTTCAATAAGCGCTTGTTTAGCAAAGTGTTGATAGCCATTTTGTACTAAATCTTGTAGTAATGGATGATCAGGAAACTTACTTTGTACCATCACTTTACCAGGCTTACTTGCTCGACCGGCTCGGCCTGACACTTGTACTAAAAGTTGTGCCATATGTTCAGCCGCGCGAAAGTCGTAGCTAAATAAAGCACCATCAACATCAAGCACAGCAACTAAGGTGACATCAGGAAAGTGATGGCCTTTTGCTAGCATTTGTGTGCCAATAAGCAGTTGATGTTCTTTATTACTTACCTCGGTTAATAACTTGGCTAACGCACCTTTTTTACGCGTGCTATCTCGGTCAATGCGCACGGTAGAGTAATCAGGAAACAAGGCGCTGATTTTTTCTTCTAATTGCTCTGTGCCTTGTCCTAAGGGTTTAATGCGAACACTGCCACAACTTGGGCATTGTGGTGGAATGCGTTTTTGACCGCCGCAGTGATGGCAAATCAGCAACCCTTGGCCCTGATGCAAAGTATAAGGCTTATTACAGCGTTGGCAATCAGCAATCCAATGGCATTCTTGGCAGTTAATAGCGGGGGCATAACCACGACGATTAAGAAAAATTAATGCTTGCTCACCACGGGCTAAGGTATTTTTTATGGCTTGTTTTAAGGTGCCGGAAAGGCCATGTTCCATTTGTTGTTGCGCTACATCTATTAAGCTGATTTTTGCGGTCGAGGCATTACCGGCACGTTTGCGTAATTGATGATAATGATATTTTCCGCTCAAGGCATTTTGCAGTGACTCAAAACTGGGTGTGGCAGTGCCGAGTATAATGGGAATATTAAGTTGCCTAGCTCTGAGTATGGCAATATCGCGCGCATGATAGCGAAAGCTGTCTTGCTGTTTAAATGAGGCATCGTGTTCTTCATCAACAATGATCATGCCTAAATCATTAAGTGGAGTGAAAATAGCCGAGCGGGTACCAATAACAATAGCCGCTGTTCCTCGCTGCGCTTCTAACCAAGTTTGTAAACGTTCTTTGTCGTTCAAACCTGAGTGATGCAGGCTTATCGGCACATTAAAGCGTTGTTCGAAGCGACTTAAGGTTTGCGGCGTTAGGCCAATTTCAGGTACTAAAACTAACACCTGTTTATTTTGGGCCAATATTTGCTCCATGGCCTGCAAATAAACCTCGGTTTTACCACTACCGGTTATGCCATCGACTAAATGACAAGAAAACTGTGATTGCATCTCCTTCACGGTGGCAACAATTATCGCTTGTTCCGCTGATAATGCTAGCCGGTTATCTTGTTGTAAGGCTTGCTCTTGCCATTTAAATAACGTGACCGCGCGGGTTTTGCTGTAAATGAATTGTTTTTTTTCCAGAGCATTAAGCTGTGCTTTATTAAAACCAAGGGTTAATAACTCTGACCAGGTCATGCCTTGATGCTGCTTGAGCATAGTGAGTAACTCAGCCTGTTTGGGGGAGCGTTTGGCCGTAGTTGTTTGCTCCTCTTCGCTTAAGTCTGCTTTTGTTAACCAAACTTGCGGTAGTTCAACATCAGGTTGTTTTATTTGTCGCAATAAAACCGGTAATGCTTGCTGGAACACATCACCAATAGGATGATGGTAGTAATCGCTACAGCGTTGAATAAAATGCAGCAATTTGGGTGAAAAACTGAAGTTGTCATTAACTCGACTGAGCACTGACTTTAATTTTTTAGCCGCATATTCAGTGCTTTCATCTATCGACAAAACAATACCAACCACTTGGCGAGAGCCAAAAGGCACAATAACTCGTTCACCTAACTGTACGGCGTTAGTGTTGAGTTCCGCCGGTAGTTTGTAAGTAAACAACTGGCGCATAGGAACGGGTATTGCAACTTGCAGGTATATATCTGTTGAAGTTATTGCCAAAAATACTGTCATATAGAAATAAAATGTTATGCATATTCTACTGCTTAATGACGCAATGCCAAGCTCGAAAATTAGACTAGGGGGATTTTCATGAAATTAAGCAATTTATTGCTCAATTTTTTAGCAATTTTCATTGCCATAGGAAGAGCGATACTATAACATTCGCCTCCATTATTTTTAACTCGTATGGTGCTTGGCAGCAATAATGACTGACCGAGTGGCGATGCGGCCTTAACAGAGGTTTCCCATGAAAGACGGTATCCATCCAAATTATACAGAGTTCAAGGCAACTTGTTCTTGTGGTAACATTATTACAACTCGTTCAACTGTAACTAAAGACATACATCTTGACGTGTGTTCAGAATGTCACCCATTCTATACTGGCAAGCAAAAATCTGCTGAGACCGGTGGTCGTGTTGATAAATTCAACAAGCGTTTTGGTGCTCTTAGCAAGAAGTAATTCTGCTAATATACCAGTAGAAAAAAGCACCTTTAGGTGCTTTTTTTTTGTCAAAATTTAAGCTCGCGTGCCATGTTAACTTAACATTTTTTCTCTTAACCTTGCTTAACATAAACCTTTTTACTTTTCTTAACTGGCAAGAGCGCTTTAAGTGACTCATCATGGTCAATTCAAGTGATTCATTCAATGGCCATATACTAGCCTTGCTAAATACCCTAGAAAATATAAATACGCCTAGATCTCGACGCTTTTAAATAGTGCCTTAAATACGCTTAGTCGTGCTTTATTTGTTGACGTTATAACAAGTAAATTCAATCCTTTTTGGTGTCTAAAATAGTAAAATATTTCTTGTTAATATCATTTTGCTTACGGGGAATTTCTGCTATATTTGCTCTCTTTATTTTCGAATAATTTTATAAAGTTTATTGCGCCAACATGCTCGCCAATAAGCAGAGATTATCGCCAAGCATTTAAGGTGTGATATGGCCGATCGCAAGCCAACCAAGTTTAGTAAAAACAATCAGTTTCCTCGAGACAAACAAATTGATGAGTTAAAAGTTCCGCCGCATTCTTTAGAGGCAGAGCAATCAGTGCTAGGTGGTTTATTGTTAGATAACGAAACTTGGGACCGCGTAAGTGAACGAGTTGTTGCACAAGATTTCTATAGTAGATCACATCGTATTACCTTTGAGACTATTGGTCGGCTAATTGAATTAGGTGAGCCGGTCGATTTGATCACCTTATCTGAAGCGCTTGAAAACGATCAAAAACTGGATGATGTTGGTGGTTTTGTTTATCTCGCTGAAATGATGAAAAACACCCCAAGTGCTGCCAATATTACCGCCTATGCGACTATTGTGCGTGAACGTGCAGTAACGCGTGAAATGATCAGTGTGGCCAATGAAATTGCAGAAGCGGGTTATGATCCACAAGGGCGAAGTAGTGCCGATTTACTCGATTTTGCCGAAACTAAGGTTTTTGCGATTGCCGAGCAACGTGCTAATAAGTCGGAAGGCCCAGAAAATATTAATTCAGTATTAGAAAAAACGGTTGATCGTATTGAGAAACTTTGTGCATCACCGACTAATGGTGTTACTGGTGTTTCAAGTGGCTTTACTGATTTAGATAAAATGACCGCAGGTTTTCAAAAATCTGACCTCATCATTGTTGCTGGCCGTCCGTCTATGGGTAAAACGACTTTTGCCATGAATTTGGCCGAACATGCTGCCATGACTGAAGATAAACCCGCGTTAATCTTCAGCTTAGAAATGCCGTCAGAGCAACTTATGATGCGTATGCTGGCTTCGCTTGGTCGTATTGACCAAACTAAAATTCGTACCGGCCAATTAGAAGATGAAGATTGGGCGCGGTTATCATCAACCATGGGCTTGTTAATTGAAAAAGGCAAAATGTTTATTGATGATGCGGCGGGCCTAACACCGACAGACGTGCGTTCGCGAGCACGACGTATTGCCCGAGATCATGGCGGTATTAGTATGATCATGATCGATTACCTGCAATTGATGCGTGCGCCACAATTTTCCGATAACAGAACCTTGGAAATTGCTGAAATATCTCGTTCATTAAAAGCCTTGGCAAAAGAATTAGAAGTGCCCGTTGTGGCGTTATCTCAACTTAACCGTGGTTTGGAGCAGCGTTCTGATAAACGACCAATAAACTCAGATTTACGTGAATCAGGTTCAATTGAGCAAGATGCCGACTTAATCATGTTTATTTATCGTGATGAGGTTTATCACGATGATTCTGAATACAAAGGTATGGCTGAAATTATTATTGGTAAGCAGCGTAATGGTCCTATTGGTCGAGTACCTTTAACTTTCCAAGGGCAATTTTCCCGTTTTGATAATTATGCTGGCCCGCACGTATTAGGCGAAGATTAAGCGCCCATGACATTGCACACAGCCACGGCGATTATTGATTTAGATGCCCTAAGTGATAATTACCAGCTTATTCAGTCATTATCACCTAAGGCTAAAATTTTAGCGGTACTTAAAGCGAATAGCTATGGTCATGGTTTAGAGCTGATTGCTAAAGCACTGCCCAATGCCGATGCTTTTGGTGTCGCGCGTATTGATGAAGCGCTGGCACTTAGAGCCGCTGGCATTGTAAAACCTATTGTATTGCTTGAAGGTTTTTTTGCTAAAGAAGATATTGATATACTGGCGGCGAGTAACTTACAAACCATAGTGCATAACGAGCAACAGCTAGCGGCTATTTTGGATGCTAAGCTGGCTGCTCCGCTAAAAGTTTGGCTGAAAATCGATACTGGCATGCATAGGTTGGGTATTAATCCCGAGCAACTAGCACATTTTTATCAAGCGTTAAGTCAATCAAAAAATGTCCAGCAACCCATAGTGCTGATGAGTCACTTAGGTTGTGCGGATGATAAAAAAAACTCAGCTACAGCGAAACAAATCGCCTTATTTGATCAACTTAGCGCTGATTTACCCCTCGAAAAAAGCCTAGCTAACTCTGCTGGCGTTTTACTTTGGCCAGACAGCCATTATCAATGGATTAGACCTGGCCTATTACTTTATGGTGTTTCACCACTAGCAGCAGATAGCTACATAGACGGTATTGCACCCGTTATGACTTTGCAATCAAGTTTGATATCTGTACGTGAAATCGCTGCAGGATCTGCGGTTGGCTATGGTGGTGCTTGGGTGAGTGAAAGTAGCACTATTATAGGTGTAGTTGCTATTGGCTATGGTGATGGTTATCCTCGCCATGCCCCTAACGGTACACCGGTTTTAATTAATGGTCGACGTGTGCCGCTTATTGGCCGGGTAACTATGGATATGATCACGGTAGATTTAGGCGCTCAAAGCCAAGATAGCGTTGGCGATATTGCCACGTTATGGGGCAAAGGTTTAGCGGTTGAAGAAGTGGCTGAATTTGCTACAACTATTCCTTACGAACTTTTGTGTAATATTACCCGTCGCGTGCATATTCAGCTCGCCAAGTAACCATAAACATTCACTCTTAAAAAGTTATAAAAAGCTATAAAAAGTGGCTAGGCTAGGACAGTAGAGCCGTTCTAGATTGCATTTTATAATAGCGCGGTTATCAATCGTGCACTTTACCTTTTGTTGTTAGCACAGAAAATAGCGACTAAAGCCATGTAGATGGTTTAGTCACTAGATAAAAACGCCCGTTACTTGGCTGTTTTTTTCCAAGCGAATGGCTTGAATGCGTCATCAACAGGTGTTTCGGCAATATGATTGGTATAATTGCTGATCACTTTTTGTGATAAACCTAAAATGATCTCCAACAACTGTTGCTCACCGTAACCAGCAGCATAGAATGCCGCTAATTCTTCATGAGTAACATTGCCTCGATTACGAACAATAATTAAGGTCATATCAAGTAAAGCTTGCAGTTTAGCCGTAGGCATTGCTTGTTGATCTCGCAATGCTTGCGTTAAATCAGGGTCTACTTTCATTGAGTGTGCAATGCCGGTATGAGCGGGTACACAGTATGTACAGCCGTGCTCAACATTGATGCCTTGCCACACTACGGTGAGTTCTTCTGCGTCAAATGAAGAGTTAACAAAAAGCTCATGTAATGTTTGGTATACGCTTAATAAACCGGGTGATGAAGCTAACACGCCGTGCAAGTTAGGTAACATACCGTATGCACTAACTGATTTTTCTAATAGTGCTTTACTTTCTTGTGGTGCTGATTCGATAGTATGTATAGTTAATGTTGTCATATCAAAGTTCCTTTATAAAATAGCTTGTAACAACAGATTGCTGTTGCAACAAGCTTATTGTTATTTAATGCTTAAAAAATTGACCAACCAGCTAATAATATATTTAACATACCGGTCGGTAAGTAATTATCTGATATTGTACCGGTCGGTACTGTTAAGTCAACAGCCAGCGATATAAATAATTTATTTTACTAGGGCTTTGTTGGGTGTAGTATTTATTAATTCATTAAATCAATTGGTTACGTTTTCTTATGGCATTTGACATTGCCTTGGTGATTAGCAAGTAAAGTAGATTAAGAGTTACTGAGGTTGATTAAGAGTCATTAAGGTTGAGCAAGGAAATAAAGCGCAGGCTGTTGTAGCGCTAAGTTGAGCTCACGATAATGGGTATCAATGGCTATAGGGCCATCTAATTTCAGCAGTAAACTTGAGGTAGCTAGTAGAGAAGACTAGGGTAATTTTGGGCTTGGCACAGTATGGTTTTTACCGGTACTAAATACGCCAGTCAAGATAGTATCAATAACAAATTCAAGTTCTGTTGGCGGTATTTTTGAGCGCGCCATCGACGCGGTGCCTTTTAGTGCCGTGTATAAGCTTAAGGCGTTACCCGCTGAATTTTCATTTAAGCCTAAGGATATGGCTTCCTCATCAGTGGAAAATAACTCAGCCAATAAAGCTTTGGGCGCAGCTTCTATGTCAATAAGTAACTTTGCCGCTTCTGCTGGAATATCACCACCAGCGACTTCTGATTGACACAGTACCAGATAACAACCTTTGGGTTGCTCAGTGCTGCACTGCATAGCCAGGATTGACATCATATAGTTTTTTAAACGCGTTTTTAATGGTATGTTTACGGCAGATAAAGCGCCAAGGTGGGCTTTCATATTATTTTCTATATAGTGTTGAGTCGCTTTAATAAATAAGCTTTCTTTATTACCAAACGCGCTATACATGCTAGGTTTGTTAATATTCATACTCTTTGTTAAATCAGCTAAAGAAGCGCCGACAAAACCTTTCGCCCAAAATACTTCCATTGCTGCTTGTAATGCAGTTTGCTCATTAAATTTGCGTTTGCGACCACTGACCACAACAATATCCGTTCACTTTGTTTGAATATCTATATTGTACCAAAGGGTATTTTTAAGTTCAATCGTTCAAATAGGCATGGCAAAGCACTTATAAAACTGTGCTTCGATAGCAGATAAATTGCCATATTTTAAATTTTTAATAACAAAAATCGAGTGTTTAGATGAGTAATATAGCGATATATTACTCGCCACTAACGGTCAGTATTAGGGTTCTGGCACTGCTATGAACACGGTGCTCGCCTAGATAAATTCCTTGCCAAAGTCCTAAGTTCATTTGACCATTTTTTAAAGGAATACTGACACTACTGCCTAACGTACTTGCCTTAATGTGGGCCGGCATATCATCGGGGCCTTCATAAGTGTGACGATAATAAGAGGCATTTTCTGGAACGAAGTGATTAAAGTGTCGTTCCATATCATCACGCACTGTCGGGTCAGCATTTTCATTAATGGTTAACGATGCTGAAGAATGTTGGATGAAAAGATGTAACAAGCCAAAACGCACGGGGGAGAGCTCAGCGAGTGCTTGCTCAATATCAGTTGTGATTAAGTGAAAACCACGTTGATAAGGTGGTAGTGTTAACTCTACTTGTTGCCACATAAGGCTTCTCCAGAGGTAATTTTAATTAGCGTATTATAGTGTATAGGTTTTTTACCTTGAGGTGTATGTTATGAGATGAATATAGGTTGTTAGAGTCAGGCCTTAACATGCAGCTTTGTGGTCGTTAATTACGGTTGTTGATTGTGGTCGTCTCAGATGAAATTAACGGGGTTATGTATATTTGCTCCATCACGTTGACAGACTGAAGAGTGACCTATCAAAAATCGCCAAACACTAATGGCCAAAGACTTATTGCCAAAGACTATAGGGTCTGCCATAGGCGCTATGTTTAATGTCGATTTAATGTCGATTTAATGTTGGATTAAATCATAAACCTGTGCCGTTATGGAGGTTGCTACTTGGGTTGTGACTAACACGAATAACCCGTATTTGTATGCAGGTACTTAGTTCAGGTATTTAGTTTCGTCTGAACATAAAAAAGCCCCGTATTAAACGAGGCTAAATATGGTTATGCAAATCGATTATTTATTGAAACTAAATTCAATATACGCATTACCGTATTCAGATGTTAGCGTCATAATAATAACGGGTCCGTCAGCTTTGTGCTGAATAGTGTGATCTATGCCAGAAACAACGATAGGGGTTGCCATATCAAACTCAATACCTTTCTCACTTAGCATACGTTTTGCGCCGCCAGTAACCATATTGGTAATTTCACCCACTAAATCAGTAATTTCGTCATTGATTACATCTGGGCCTTCACCAACCATTTTCTTCATAGTGGCCAGTGCTAACTTGGCTTCAAAGGTAATAGATAAAGAACCTTTAGTTTGTTTGCCCACCATACCAATTAAACCTGAAACATCGCCTTTTGCTATTTCATTTTTTTTCAAACGAGGTTTTTCAGGCGTTAATTCCAGTTGCGCCATGGTTGACATAACGTTTAGCATTGAAGAAAGAAAGGGGTTAATAAAGTCTACATTCATAAATGTTTTTCCAAAAGCTTTTCTTTAATTTAGTTACTTGATTTTGCACATTTATCAGCAGAATCTAAATTTAACTATATTAATCATTAATTTTAATGTAATTCATAGTAACTGATTTGTTGAAAGTTAGGCTACCTTTTATCATGTTACTGTAAAAATTAACGGTATTGACCTGTTTTGCATAACGCTTGGTGAGCAAACTGTTGATTATTTTTAGTTCAATCAACGAATGATCGAACGCCGCTTCTTGATAAAGAAAAATATTGCCTTTATTGATTTCAAATCCGATCCAGTTCAATGGTATTGCTTGGCCTTGATAATAAAGCTGAAAATGCGCTTCAACATATTGGCGAATAATATTTTCGTAATCGGGATGAGCAATTGAAAAGTGAATTTGCTTTGTTTCTGCAATCGCGTTATCAATGTCGTGAGCGGTTATTTGGTGAATAACTTCAATCGACTGAGTACGCTCATTTAAGGTTAAATCTGTCATGCTAAAAAAATAACGGTGGGCAACCGCATTAACGGCTAGCCCACACAATAGCAAAACAAAAATGCGTTTAGCTAGGTTGAGCAACATTATTGCTGTTCAACCTCCGCTTGTTCTTCTGCATTTTTGTCATCAGCACTTTTTAATTCAACGTTGTAATCACGCATCATGTCTTTTTTCTTACGTTTGTATAAATCAAAGCGAGACTTAATTGGACGTGCAGGCCAGTAGTTGTTACTCACATCTACATCCGCTGTCTCCCAATTAGGGTCAATCGCAATGCCGGTTATTTCTTGGTCACGAATAAATAATTTAGACACTTTTTTGCTGTCACGACGCCAGATTTCAGCAGGTATTGTTACCCGTTCAACGCTGTTATCAGCATAAGTAAGATCTAAAATAATCGGCATAACTAAGCCACCTTTATTTTCAAAATCAACAATGTAGAAGTTTCTTTCGTCAAGTAATAGGTCTTTTTGCCATTGTTCTAATTTTTTATGGCTTTTGTTATATTTATTACGAGCTTTGTTTGTTGCAGTAAATTTGTCATGTTCGTTGTAAAAATCTAACAATTGAGGTTTATCATCCGTGCGAAGCCACTGGCCATTGTTATGAATTTTGCTAATAAAATCAGGTTGTTCGTTGTATAGTGCTCGTTCCCAAGCTTCTTCCGTATCTGGATTTTGGCTATTTGGACGGTACAAGTGAATGTTACCTAAAGCAATATCAACATGATCTGTGGTGTAGAACCAACCACGCCAAAACCAGTCTAAATCAACACCTGAGGCATCTTCCATAGTACGGAAAAAGTCAGCAGGGGTCGGGCGTTTAAACTTCCAACGTTGGGCATATTCTTTAAAAGCAAAATCAAACAATTCACGACCCATAATAGTTTCACGTAAAATGTTTAATGCGGTTGCTGGTTTGCCGTAAGCGTTGTTACCAAATTGCAAAATTGACTCTGAGTTAGTCATGATGGGCACTTGGTTATCACTTTTCATGTAACTGATCATATTAGCGGCATTACCACGGCGAGAAGGATAGCCTTCTTCCCATGCTTGCTCAGCGACAAATTGTAGGAAAGTGTTTAATCCTTCATCCATCCAGGTCCACTGACGTTCGTCAGAGTTAACAATCATGGGGAAATAGTTATGACCCACTTCATGAATAATAACGCCAATTAGGCCGTATTTAGTCTTGCGAGAATACGTTTTTTCACCCGTTTCTTTATCTAACGTCGGGCGTGGGCCATTAAAAGTGATCATGGGATATTCCATGCCACCAACAGGACCGTTTACCGAGATAGAAACAGGATAGGGGTAAGCAAAGGTATACTTACTATATTGTTCCATCGTATGGATAATGGCCTCAGTAGAGTACTTTTCCCATAACGGATTACCTTCATTCGGGTAGTAAGACATTGCCATAGTGTCAGTTTTACCGCCTTGATAGCCTTGTGCATCCCAAATAAATTTACGACTTGAGGCAAAAGCAAAGTCACGAACATTTTTCGCTTCAAATTGCCAAGTTTTGGTCTTAGTCGCGCGAGACTTTTCGTTTACTAACGCTTCTTCAGGGGTGATAACTAAAACGGGCTTATCCGCTTTTTTCGCTTTTTCTAAACGCTGACGCTGATTTTTTGTTAAGACCTCTTTCGGATTTTGCAAGACACCGGTTGCTGCAACAACGTGATCAGCAGGAACCGTAATGCTCACGTTATAATCACCAAATTCTAAGGCAAATTCACCGCTACCGATAAACTGCTTATTTTGCCAACCCATTACGTCATAATAGGCTGCCGCGCGCGGGAACCAGCTAGCCACTTCGTAAAGGTAATTGTCATCTTCTTTAAAGTATTCGTAACCTGAGCGGCCACCTAGTACTTTTTGCTCATGTAATTGGTAATTCCAATTAATGTTTAACTCGACACTATCACCGGATTTAAGTGCTTCAGGTAGATCGATGCGCATCATAGTGCCATTAATGATATAACTTAAGGCTTTGCCGTTTGCGCCAGTAACCTGAGTAATATCATAACCGCCCTGAAAATCGTCTTTTTTAATAGCATTGCGGAAACTGCTGTAAGTCACTTTTTTCTTAGGCGCGGTTTGCGTTGTTTTTGCACCCGAATTTTCGGCTAACTTATTTTGGTCTAATTGCAACCATAAGTAACGCAGGGTATCAGGAGAATTATTCGTGTAATCAATAGTTTCATCACCTGACAGGGTTTGCTTTTCGTCATTTAAGCTAATATTAATTTTGTAATCAACATCTTGTTGCCAATATTGATGACCCGGTGCGCCAGACGCGGTACGATAAGTATTTGGCGTTGGTAAGCTCTCTTCCAGTTGACGAAATTTATCGTCACTAATGCTGTTTTTTGCTAAGGCCTGGCCACTAGCAGCAATACAAACACAAAGTAAGGCTGATTTAATTGAATATTTCATGATTCCCCTGATAATTGTAAACCGAGTAATTTCTTAATAATCATACTTTATAACATTTTTTTAACCAATAGGTCAGGTTAGCTAAGTGAAATATGCGACAAATTGCACAATAAATAGGTTAAGTTGTTGCTGTTGAATGTTTATTGTAACGGAACCGATTAGGCACTAAGGATTAATACCAGCACTTTGCTCTATACTTTCTGGCAGCTGTTGATATCCTGATATCCAATAGTGACAGCATTTCTCTGAAAAAAATTTTATTGGCTTCAAGTCATAGACAGAATTTTACCTCATTAAACACCTAGGTTTTAGTAATATTACTGAGCTTAAAAACTATGTTAACCTCAAACTGTTGAAGAGATAAGGCAGCGAAAGTTATGCTTAACTCATGCTAATGAGGATGAAAATATTGCACTGACCGGTTAAAGTTTGCTTTTTTTTCAGCAGAATAAGTTTGTTTATTTGGTATCTGGAATTCAAGTTGAATTATTCTAAACCCTCCTAGCTTATTGCAATGTATAGAAAAAATAACCCCATTAAATTCCGCGGGTTTTTTGTAATCGTAAAGTATGCAGACCCAGTGCGTTATTCAGCTTTATTTAGCCATATTTATCTATATTAACCTCTGTTATCTATAAAAAAGGATTTTTATGTTTTCAAAATTTCTAAAATCAGTGCTAATTTTTAATCGTTCAGAAAATAAAGCGCCAAACTTTATCCTTATCTATCTTTTAATATCACTGGCTTGGCACAATCAAATTTTTATTACTTTTGTGGTCAGTCATGGTGGTTTTGCAGAACGATTAAATGCTGCATTAGTTGAACATTCTCATCAATATGTGCTGGTGTTATTCTTTACCCTGTTATTTTTTATCCTGCGTTTGTCGATGCTTTATTTACTCAATAAAACCGATCAGTTTATTGAAGCAGATCAACCGATGAAAGTTAACCTAGGCAGTGACCAAATAGTTAAAGAAAATAAAGATGTGGTTCGCTTAGTAGCGCTGTTAGCAGAAACCAAAGCGCAATTAGCTAAAGTAAAAGCGCGTGAGGTTTCAGCACAGGCGGATAAAACAAAGACCATAAGTAACATCTTGGCTGTGCAAGCCGAGTTAGATCTAGCCTTGGCTGATATCGCTATATTGGGTAAGTCTAACGAAGAATTAAGGGCTAAACTTAAGCAGTATTCAGTGGCTTAAGGGATAAGGTGCTAATCAATGATTAGCTAAATTGCATTATTTAAGCTTGTCTTGTTAGTCATATTTAAACAAAAAATTGCAAGCTATTGGCATTTTAAGTGTAACGGCTAAATATTATTTCTTTTGTTTCGCATCACTAAAGCCTTTATAATTAGTCAACATTTCAGTGGTTGTTATCCGCAGCTACCTTCGCTTTACACTTAAAGGTTTTTTACCACTTTATGATTTCACATAAATTTTCTATTGCCCCTATGCTCGATTGGACTGATCGCCATTGTCGTTATTTTTATCGTGTAATGTCTAAGCAAACGGTCTTGTATACCGAAATGGTGACTACGGGGGCAATATTGCACGGAAAAGGTAATTACTTGGCCTATAACGAGCAGGAGCACCCCTTGGTGTTACAGCTCGGGGGTAGTGATGTAAAGGCGATGACCGAATGTGCAAAAATTGCTGAGCAGCAAGGTTACGATGAAATCAATATCAATGTGGGTTGTCCGTCAGACCGAGTACAAAATGGCAAGTTTGGTGCTTGTTTAATGGCTGAGCCAGAGTTAGTTGCCGATTGTGTTGCTAGTATGCAAAACGCGACTAAGATCCCGACAACGGTAAAATCTCGTATTGGTATTGACGACCTCGACAGTTATGAATTTTTGCAGCAGTTTTTAACAAGGGTTAGTGCGGCTGGGTGTCAGCACTTTATTATTCACGCGCGTAAAGCTTGGCTCAGCGGTTTAAGTCCAAAACAAAACCGAGATATTCCGCCCTTAGACTATCAAAGGGTTTATCAACTTAAACAAGACTTTTTAAAGCTTCAAATTTCAATTAATGGCGGCATAACCACTTTTGCACAAGCCAATGAGCACATGCAGCATATTGATGGCGTGATGATGGGTCGAGAAATTTATCAAAACCCTTATATGTTAACTCAGGCTGATAATGAAATTTGGCAGGCTGGCGCAGAGGTTAAGTCACGACAAGCCGTGCTCAATGAAATGGTTGACTATATTGACCGTCACGTTGCCAGTGGTGGTCGCGCCTGGCATGTGGCAAGGCATATGTTAGGTTTATGTAATGGCTTAGCAGGCGCCAAACAATTTCGTCGTTATTTAAGTGAAAATGCCAATGGCGAAAATGTCGGTGGTGAAGTACTGCAACAAGCTTTTGCTAAAGTATTACAACTTAACCCGGATTTAACTGTAATCTAAAGGTAATATAGCCTTAATGTCGGTTTATTATCGCCGAACTAGGTACTTTACATGCTGAATACTTAGCTCTATTTAGCGCTTTAAAGGTCCCAATATCGGAAAGTCAGTGCTCGATTTTGGGACTTCTTCATCATTTTCTAACGAGTGCTTTGTTTGTTTGATGTTTGCACAAACCTCACTATATATTAGTAAATTTAACCACATCGGAGGGATATTAGCGTTTATTTAGCCTAGTTAATGCTGGTGTAAAGATAAATTAGCTTTAAAAACAATGTATTAACTTTAACTCAAACCTTGGCATAACCTTTGTAAGTGTTTATATAATGTATTTAATAACACGTTAAAAATATAGTGTTATAAACAGCTTAAAAGGAATTATACCATGCTAAGTTTCACCTTATTATTTACGCTATTTATGTTGCCTAGTGTTTGTGTGCTAGCGACCTCATTGATTGTCGCTCATTTAGAACAAGGTAAATAATCCTTGTTACCTGTTACCTGTTACCTTAAAGCGTAAACCGTAAACCGTAAACCTAACGAAAAAATGACCTAATATTGTTTATTGTGCTTTAGTAATATAACTCATCAATTTAACTGCATTTTATACCTTGATTATGCTTTTGAAAGCTCTCTTTCGCTAAATACTGTACTTTCGTGTTTAACTCGGCTAATTTTGCTTTACGCTTATCAGTAAGAGTTTAGATCATGACGTATTTTCAGCAATTAATTTCCTGTATCGATTTGCACGCGATACTCGCTAGTAAGGACCTTGTGGTGTTAGATGCGAGTATTCCACCTGTGGGTAACATGGCTGCGCCAGCATATAGTTGGCCTGAATATCGTCTGCCCAACGCTCGCCGTTTCGACTTAAATCAACACTTCTCAGATCTAGCGAGTGATTTACCCCACACCATGCCATCAGCTAGTCATTTTGAGCAAGCTGCAAAAGCGTTAGGCATTAACCAGCAAAGCCAAATTGTGGTTTATGATGATTTAGGTTTATTTTCTGCCGCGCGGGCTTGGTATATGTTTAGAGCCATGGGCCATACAAATATTGCCGTATTAGACGGTGGCTTACCTTATTGGCTCAAATTGAAGAAACCTGTCATGGATCCCCAAACTGATATCCATGCTAAGGATCAGCAAGTTATTGGCAATTTTATTGCCAAAGAGCAAGTGGGCTATTTTTGTGACTGGCGTGAAGTTGCCACTCAAACGGATTCGCAAGCTGAACTTATTCTCGATGCTCGTGCTGAACGTCGCTTTAAAGGATTAGATGCAGAGCCTCGTGCGGGTGTGCGTAGCGGCCATATGCCAAATGCAAAAAACTTAGCCTACCAGCATTTGTTCAATCAAGGTCTGTTTAAATCTCCTGATGAATTAGCTGAAATTTTTGCCCATATTAACGCCAATAAACAAGCTATGATCATGAGCTGCGGCTCAGGTGTTACCGCTTGCATTTTGGCGCTGGCTGCAGACATTATCGGTCATAAAAGTGTGCGAGTTTATGACGGCTCTTGGAGCGAATGGGGCTCGTTACCTAACACAATCGTTGCAAACTCCACGAATAACTTCTAGTAAAAATAAGGCTATCAGTACCGTCCCGCCTACCTACCTAGCTATTTATGATGACGGCAGCGTTTATTTTGCTGTCATCATAACTACAAATCTGCCTGCGAATGGCCTAGCTATAAATTTGATTATGGCTACCAAGCGGCCAAATAAAATCTTAAATTAATTATTGGTCAATTTCACTAATTTCAGTGGGGATATTGACCAAATTATAGTTTGACATATTATGTCTTACGATGAGGCCCTATCTCAATAACTTTAAAATAACAATAATAACAGCAAGTTAAATATTTTTAAGCAATTGGCACAGCACTTGTAATAGTAATATTAGATACCAACTTGAAGCGTTAACTATTCAGGCTTCAAGTGACTCACATAAGGATATTAATAATGAAACTATTACAAAGTAAACAGACATTACGCGCGGTTTTATTATCTTGTACTTTGCTATTTACGATCAATACTTATGCACAAGATACCGGCTTATCGCAAAATTTAACCTTAAGCGTACAGGCACAAAAACAAAAAGTTCAGCGTGATCTATCTGCAGAACTCGCAGATTCAATCAAGGCTGATCTAGATCGTTTTTCGACGCGCTACAGTACAGTGAAAACTCAAGAGTTAGCGGCAGTTTCAAAGCAAAAAAAATTAGCGACAAATAAACAACAAACTTCAGCGTATTAATAGGAGAAATACCATGGGCATGTTTTCAAGATTTACCGATATTATTAACGCCAATATTAACGCCATGTTAGATAAGGCAGAGGAACCAGAAAAAATGATCAAGTTGATCATTGAGGAAATGGCAGAAACCTTGGTTGAAGTGCGTTCAGCAGCGGCTAAGCAGATTGCAGAAAAGAAAACACTGATGCGCCATATACGTGCAATGGAAAGTCGCGTTGCACATTGGCAGCAAAAAGCTGAACTTGCTTTAAATAAGAGTCGCGAAGACTTAGCCAAATCTGCGCTAGTTGAAAAACAAAGTTGTATACAAAAACTAGCAGAATTTAATGAAGAGTTAAGCCAATTTGATGAGTACTTAAATGCGCTTCAGCTAGATAGTCAACGTTTGCAAGATAAATTAACGGAGGCGAAGCGTAAACAGGAAGTCTTTGCAATACGCCAACAAGCCGCAGAAGTGTGCTTGAAAGTGCGTGAGAAAGTTGCCATTGATAATATTGACCAAGCGATCAGTAAATTTGAGCTTTATCAACAAAAAATTGACCGTGTTGAAGCGGCAGTTGAAGCCTATGATATGACATCGTCAAAAACTTTAGATAGCCAGTTTCGTACACTAGAAAATGATGAAACCATGGAGCAAGCGTTAGCGCAATTAAAGCAAAAAATAGCTAAAGGTTAACGGGCAGTCATTATTAATGCCGCGCTTTGATCTTGGGTAATCCTTGGTGTTATCTTTATAACGCCTGTGGTTAGCTACTTTATTGGCGTGTTATTAATATTTTTCAATTTAATGTATAAAAGTGCTCAGCTTGGGCACGAGGAGTAAGTGATGAGCTTTAATCGCGAGTATTCAGTTAATAAAACCTTAACTAAAGATGTAGTACATAAAAAATTATCAGGTGTTTGTGGCGGTATTGCTAAGTATTACAATTTGCCTCGCCTAGCGGTTAGAGTAGGCGCTATTCTCGCTTTATTGATGTTCCCTGTTGCCACAGGCGTCGCTTATTTAGTCGCTACCATGTTAATGCCAACTAAAGCTTAACGCGTTAAATTTGTTTGAAGATATTTTTGAAGATATTAAAGGGAGCAAGTTATGTCATTTTTTAAATCATTATTTCTAGCTATATTTGCCACATTATTTTTAACTTATGTTTTAGGTGTCAGTTTTATAGATTTATTTGATGTTGACATTTATATGGGAGAGCAAATGGTTGAACCTTTAAAGGCCATTAGTATTTCAGCATTAGTGGTGGTGCTACTGGTGTTAGTGGCCTTAGCAATAGCGATGAGTGTATTTGGTTCATTGATTTTTATTGTTATGTTGTTACTAGGTGGCGGCGCTATGTTATTGGTGGGTGTGTTTTGGCCCATATTTTTAGTGGCTGGCGTTATTTGGTTAATCACACGAGATAAAAGCTCTGTTCAATGCTAATGCTAATGTTTTTCTGCGGATATGAATATTAATGAAGATGAAATGTCAGCAGAAAAGTTAAAAATAATAAAATGTTCAACATAGCGAGTTGATCTTTACACTTATCTTCACAGTAAAAACATTGACACTAATAGTAGTAATAGCTTTCAGCGTTCTATATTGAACCTATGATTTAACCTATGACCCATACAGCTAAAAGCAGAAGGGCGTTAAAATAGTTGACTAATAACTATTAACTAAGTTAGCTACACTTAATAAAGTCATTGAAGTCGCTACCTACACGAAAACACTTTTTTTCATCTTGGGTCAATATCCAGAAAATATCATCACGGGTATTCGTCAGCGTAAATAAACCACAGAGCTCACTATGGCTTTTTTTTATTAAGGGGTTAATGTCGATGAGTAGAATACCCTGGGGTTTATTTGAAATAATTAAGTTATCCATTTCGCCCAAGCTTAGTTACAATGATGATAACGAATCATAATATGAATAAAAAGGATGTATAGCAGCTTATGAGGAATGTATTTTTACCCATAATTTCACTGGTGATAGTCGTGAGTAGTGTTTTTGCCAATATAAGCTTGGCAAGTGAGAACACCAAGCTGGTAGTTGAAAATGGCTATGCAAGGGAGAGTATCCCAGGTACGTCGATTTCTTCTGCTTATATGACGATAAAAAATTTATCCGCAAAAAATATTCGACTCATTGCCGCAACAAGTGCAGTAAGTGACCGGATTGAAATTCATCAACATACTATGTCTGATGGCTTAATGCGTATGCGCCAACGTGACTATGTAGAAATTTCAGCTCAAAATAATACCGTATTTCAGCCTTCAGGTTTTCATTTAATGATTTTTGATTTAAAACACCCCTTAAAGGCGAAAGAAAATATTATAATCACCCTGTCTTTTGACGATCAATCTAGCATAGATGTAAATTATACTGTTCAAGGTCTTAAACAGAAAAAGCATGAGCACCATTAGGAGTAGTTATGAAAGTTAATATCTCAATAAAAACTGTTATTTCAGGATTTTTAGCGCTATTTTTTGTGCTGTATTTACTTGGCGTTTATTGGAGCTTTGAACCAGAACAATTCGATATTCGTGCTGAAGTGACAAAAGCAGCAACAGCAGAAAATGTCACTCCTGTTGTCGGTTATACCACCACAACGGCATTAATTCGTGTGACTGAAACCTTACTGCATAAGCCAGGTGGTTATTTATCTAATGATGCGCTGCCACCATCAGTGTTTTTAGATAATATCCCCGCATGGGAGTTCGGCGCACTTGAAATGATAAGAGATATGTCGTTGGTAATGCGCCAAGAATTTAGTCGTTCGCAATCTCAGTCAGTTGAAAACAAAAATTTAAAAGTGGCTCAACCACAGCTCAATATTGATAACACCAGTTGGGCTATTCCTAGCGCTGAAGGTGAATACCAAAAAGCAATTAATGAGTTATATGCATACAGAACGGCATTGACTCAGATAAATAATCAATCAGCTCAGTTTTACACGCGTTCTGATAACCTACGCGCTTGGATTCAAGAAGCCACTAAACGTTTAGGCAGTTATTCTCAACGCTTAAGTGCCAGTGTTGGCCGCGAACAAATTAATGTTGATCTTGCAGGCGATAGAGTCGCAAAACAATCGACATCAAGCGCAGCAAGCATGGAGCTAAAAACAAGTTGGTGGGTTATAGATAATGAATTTTATGAAGCCCGTGGCGCTTGTTGGGCCTTGTTGCACTTTTTGAAGGCCATCGAAATAGACTTCAATGATGTCCTAGGACAGAAGAATGCTAAAGTAAGTGTACAACAAATTATTCGCGAATTAGAAGCAAGCCAAGAAGCCATTTGGAGTCCGATGATTTTAAATGGTGATGGCTTTGGTGTGCTGGCAAATCATTCGTTAGTGATGGCTAATTATATATCACGTGCAAATGCAGCACTGATTGATTTAGACGACTTATTGAGTCAAGGATAATAAAACATGAAAAAAATAGTACTAGCAGCAGCACTTGCATCGATTTTATCTACTAATGTTCAAGCGGATGCTTTAGGCATCTATTTGGGTGGTCAAGTATGGGACAACCAAGCTTCTGGCACTTTTGGCGATGCTAGTTCACAAGTTGATTTTAACTTAGCGGATGAAAAACAAAACAGCTTTTTTATTGCCTTTGAGCACCCTTTGCCGTTAATTCCCAATATACGTATTGCCTCTACTTCCCTAGAGACGATAGGAAACACAAGCTTAACGGCTGACTTTGAATTTGAAGGTGAAACTTTTAGCACAGATGCTAATGTGAATGCTAATTTTAATGTCAGTTATCTTGATTACACACTTTATTATGAGTTATTTGATAATGATCTATTATCATTTGATTTTGGTTTGACCGCCCGTGATTTTGACGGTGACGTAACGGTATCAGCACAAGCCAATTCAGGCACTGAATCGGTTACACAATCAGCTAGCATTGAAGTGACTGACGTAGTACCTATGTTATATGCGAGAACTAACGTTGGCTTACCTTTAACGGGTTTAAATCTATATGCACAAGGCAACTTTTTATCAATCGACAATCACACACTTTATGACTATGAAGTTGGTGTGAGCTATGAGCTTGTTGATAACTTAGTTGTTGATGTAAATATTAATGCCGGTTACCGTGCAGTTAAGCTAGAGTTAGAGGACTTAAATGACTTGTATAGCAACATTGAATTTGACGGTGTATTTATTGGTACTACTATTCACTTTTAATACTTAACGCTAGACAATAAAAAAAGCAGGGCTGAGCAATCAGTCCTGCTTTTTTATTATTTGAATCACCCTATTCTCTAAGTCATGTCAAATGCCATTTAGTACGAAGGATGAATGATAGTGCACTTTAAATTTCCCTCAGAGCATATGTCTTTAAAATTTTTTTTGGCACCTTATCGGCAAATCAAGCGATTACTTATTATCAGAAACATAAGAAACTTAGCACATACTTAAAGCTGTTGTGCTTAGGTAAAATATATCAGGACAAGGCGCTCGACTCAGGAGTTGATTACTATCGGGGGGGAACGTACAGGCTTTTAGTGCTAGGAAAAACCTAAGTACTCACATTCATGTGAGTAACGCTGTTATGGTATATTTTAACCCGCACAAATGGGCAATAATTGCATTGATATTAATACCCGCTTTGGCCGTTTGTGCTAATGAAGATGCCTGCTTCCTTCCTTATCAATGTTAAAGCGCTAGATTAAAACCTTTAGCTTAGATGTCTTTAACTTTCAATGCGTTGATAAATACTAGGGTGCAGAGGTAGTTATAATGCCTTATTAGCTAGCTTAAGCAGTGAGTAAGGCAATTTACTTCGGCTAACTTTTTGATGCTGATGGCTTAATAAGAGGGACGTTTAACGAGTAAATAAAATTTTAATACTCTTGCTGTGGAATAAATAATAAAAAAGCCATCAACTTAATGTTGATGGCTTTTATTTTTATAGGTTTTGAATTAACAACCTAGCTATGAAACTATACTTTTTTGCGACGAGTAAATAACATAGGTGTTAGTAGTAGCATTAACCAACCGAATGAACCACTTTCTTTCTTATTAACAATTGAAGCTGACGCCACTGTTGCATTAGTGTTGCCGTTTCCATCATTAACCGTTAGTTGGAAAGATACTGTTTCATCTTTCGATACTTTTGGCGCTACAAAGGTAAATGATGCCGCACTTGCATCAAAGCCAACAGGCGTACCTGAAAGTTGAACCCAAGAATAGGTTAATGCATCAGCATTAGCATCTGAAGAGGTTGAACCATCAACAGTGACTGAACTTCCTTCTGTTGTTGTTGAAAGTCCTGTAATTAAAGCTACAGGAGCTACTTCAACTACACCAAACGTATAAACAGACTCAATTGTATCACTGCCTAAAGTGTTCGTTAGCCTAACTTCATTATCCATACTTGCAGTACGAGGAATTAAGTCAAAACCAACTGACAACATTTCAGTTGACATGCCAACAGCACGAGTAATTGTCCAAGTAACCGTATTATCTGCAACAACACCATCGTTATTTACGTTTGCTATTTCCTGACCTGAAGTGACTTCAGCAACTAGCGTGTAAACTTTATCACTGTTAGTGAAGTTAGGAGCAATGTTGAAAGCTACAGGATGTGCTTCACCTGGTGTCATTGTTTGCACACCATTTTCTAGCTCATCGGATACACTTTCTACAACATCGGGTTCACCTAATGTGATTGACCAAGGCAATACGATATTACTATCAGCATCTTTTAATTCAATCAAGCCAGCCGTATTTTCTGCGCCTGTCCAGCTGAGTGTTAAGTCGAAATCTGCATCACTTTGAATTACCGATGTAGTGACAACTTCACTAATTGAACCGTCAACCAATTGCGTTGTAGACACTTTTACATCGACAGCATCAGTGGCACCAGGTGCAGATGGTGTGTAGGCTCTTGCTACAACCCAATAATCCCCAGCCGGTAAATCTGTTAAAGATACCATTTCATTAGAACTACTACTAAAGCTACCCCCAAGGTATGTGAAGTTGCCATTATATATTTCTAAATCAGCATCTAGCGCCTCATCAGAGCTCATCGAAAATACAGCTAAAGGCATAATGGCATCAAAGGTAATTGAGAATAAATCATAATCACCATCTGTAACCGCTAATGTACGCTCTTCAATGACTTTCGCTTCGTATGTTGAAGCAGTTACTGTGCCTGTCAGGTCTTTGGCTTTCAAACCTGTGTAAGTAATTGAACCATCAGCGCGGTTGGCAACAACAGATGCTTCTGCAGGCAGGTTATTACCTGATACTTGCACCATTACGGGTAATCTAGCACTAGGAATAGCTTCAGAAGTTAATGTCACGTCACCGAAGTTCCATGCATTTACTTCAGCTTCGCTAACGTCAGCAGTCACTGTAATGGTTTGTGTTTCACCCGCTTTAATATCGAAGCTTGTTGGTGTAACTGTTAGTGCCATATCGTTAGGAACTGGCGTAGTTGAAGGAGCTACTGGTGCTGTAGTTGGTGTGTTTGCTGTCACTGTCCAATTTGCATCTTTAGTTGCTGTAAAGGTACGAGTCCATGAACAGGTATCGATACATTTAGTGTTAGTCATTGAAGGGATGTTTAATGATGAAGGAACACCAGCAACAGCAGGGTTTGCTTTCATGTAGTTAGCAAAAGTTTCATCCATGATTAAACCAGTATCCGTTGCTAAATTAACACGAATGCTACCCGACCCCATATCAAATACATCAGCCGCTGTTTCACCATCTTCTTTACGAACATCAGTAACAGCAGTCAACATTAATGCTGAACGAATATTATCAGGTGTCCATGTTGGGTGAGCTGATTTTAATACCGCACCAGCGCCAGCCGTATGGGGTGCTGACATTGATGTGCCTTGTAAGAACGCATAATCTGTAGGGGCAGTTCCAGTTACATCATGTCCAAATTGTTGATCTGAATAGGCAGCATAAATTGACACCCCGGGCGCAGTTACCGATGGAGTCATGATATCCGCAACAGTGTTGTTAGGACCGCGTGACGAGAACTCAGCCATGTCATCGGCTTGGCCTACATTTAATGTAATCGCAGGATCAATAGACATAGTCACTGTTGGATTTTCAGCCAACTCAGCTAATAGAGCAATACCTGAATTTTGCGAGATAGCAACAGAAGGTATAGTTGTATTTTCTAGTCCTGACATGGTGATACTAGCATCACCATCTTTATTGTTATAAACAATAACGGCAGCCGCTCCTGCATCAGTTGCATTTGTAACTTTATCGGCGAAAGCACAGGTACCACGACTAATGAGTGCAATTGCATCTTTAAATGCATCAGCAGCAAAAGCAGAACAACCTTCAAAGTTGGCGGCATCGATGCTCTTAGATGAAATAGCTAAAGCGGTTACCGTTTCATCAAATACAGGCCCAGTGCCTGCAGTAAAAACATAGTTACTCTCGTTGAATTTAACAAAAGTGTCTAATGTTCTACCATGTGTTGAAGCACCTACAACGGTATACCACGGGGCATTTTTAGGAGTGGTATATGCATCTGAACCACTGTTACCCGCTGAGACAGCTGAAAATATTCCCGTTTCTTGTGCGGCTAAAAAGCCAAGTTCAGTTGAGCTTGTCCAAGGATCACCACCACCACTGATTGAGTAATTTAACACGTCTACGCCATCAGTAATTGCATCATCTAGGGCCGCAATAATTGCAGCACCTGGGCAACCAGAATAAGTATCACCTTGGTCACCAGGTCGACAAATTTGATAGGCAACGATGTTGGCATGTGGAGCCACACCAGAAATTTGATCAAAAGAGAAGGTTTCATTAACAACACCATCACTTTCTGCTACACCACTTTCGCCAGACACAAGCGGAGCATTTTTTATTATATTACCACCAGCAGTACTGGCAGTATGCGAACCATGTCCGCCGTAATCCTCACCATTCTTTGCTGGCGGCATGTCACCAAATACAGCGGTATCATCATAGAGGTCAGTGATCACAGAGTATGAACGAACACCAATTAACTTGTCATTACACATTGATGCGAAATCACCGGCACAATCACCAACGTAAACACCAGCTCCCCAAGGGTTAATATGATCATAGCCATCACCGCCAACATCAGCAAATGAAGCATGATCTGAATTTATACCACTATCAATAACACCAATGATTACTCCTTCACCCATGTTGATTGCTGATGGGCCTTCACCTTCCCATACTGTTGTGGCACCTATATGAATTGGACCTGTATCAGTATCCATTTGTTCCATGCGCTCACGCTCAACAAATGCAACACTGCTTAACCTTGATAGTTTCGCTGCTTGTGCTTGTGTTAGGCGAAGAGCCATGCCATTTAAGGCATTTTTATAACGGTAAACAACTTCTGCTTTTTTTCCTATCTTGCTAGATGCTTGCGTCAGGAAGTCTTGTTGCTTAGTTTCAAGAAAATTAGCATATTGAATAGCTTCTTTTGACTTTGTGTCCAAACGCAATGCATCACGAACTTGTTGAGATGACATTTTGCTTTTTGCTAACTTAGCATATAAATCTTTTTTAGCTATTTTAGGGTTGGTGGCTGCAAGACCAGCAATACTGCCATCATAAGTAGCTAATGCCATGTCATTCAAACGAACAATGTAAGTGTATTGGCCTTTAGCTAAATCAGCTTCAAAAAAGAATTTTTTAGCAACCGGGCTGTTTACAGCACTTTTGCTATGCGCTGTTGAAGCAATCATTTGACGAGCATCATTGATACTTGCCATAGAACTTAATGATGCGGTCATTATTGCTGTAGAAACAGCTAATGCGACTTTATTTTTCACTGATAATCTCCTTTACGCTTATACAGCGCATTTTATTATATTTTTATTATATTTTTATTATATTTAGCTGATACGAGCTTTAGCCGTTTATATTAAAATTATGTTGTATATTCACTCTTAATTGATTGTATATAAGAACAATTTAAGAATGAATATGAAAATTGAATATACCACGTGTGAATTAAATGTAAATTTTTAGATTGAAGTATTTATATTATTCTTATTTGGGGGGCTTTAATAATCAAATGCGGGTTGTGGTGATATTTTGATTGAAATCAGTCGGTCTGTTGATGATGTTGTGTAGGGATGTATAGCTTTTAATTTTGATAGCCTACGAATAATTCGTAAGCTATCAAGGAGTGAAGTCAGCTTAGATTTACTTAGTGAGTTGTGCCGTCAATGAATGGTGCTAATTGAGGGCGCTTAAATTCATAAGTGGTCAGACAATAATCACAAGTCATCGACACACTACCTTGTTCAACAATAATACTTTCAAGTTCAGTAGGTTCAATTTGAGAAATGGTATTTAAACACTTTTCTTCTGAGCAACTACATTGATAGCTAACGGCTTGCGGTTCAAAGAGTCTAACCTCTTCTTGATGATATAACCGGTAAAGCAAGTCTTCGCTAGCTAATGAGAATATCTCTTCAGATTTAATCGTATTGGTGAGTTGGCACAAGTGCTCAAAATCGGCTTGTTGTTGCTCTTTATCACCACCATCAGGTAGTAATTGAATTAAGGTGCCTGCTATTTGCGAGCTTTGCTCATCACTAAATAGCCAAATTTTAGTGGGGATTTGTTCTGAAACCTCAAAGTAGTGCTCTAGGCATTCAGCCAAGGTATCTTGTTCAAGCGCTACAACACCTTGATAAGGTTCGCCATTGCTAGGCCGAATAGTGATGATCATATTGCCTTTACCGATAAGGTCTTTCAGCGCCGTTGCCTCGGTGTCGCTCACCATACGTGCAATACCACGCATTTCCTGGCGATTATTGCCATTTACAGCTAAATAACCTATTGGGCCATCCCCTTGAAGTTGTACCGCAATTTCACCTTCAAATTTTAAGGTTGCCGTTAATAAGCAAGTGGCGGCTACTAATTCACCTAACAATTGCTTTACGCCCAGCGGGTAGTCGTGTGCAGCAACAATGTCTTGGAAGGTTTGGCTTAAGTTAACCAATTCGCCTCGAGCATGTAGGTTGTCAAATAAATAGCGATTTAAGATATCTTTTTGCATGGTCACTGTTTATATCCTTTCTTTTAATTGCCGAATTTGTCGACGTTGTTTCTTATCAGGTTTAGTGTCACTGGCTGGGCTGAGCAAAATACCCTGCTGGCGAGCTAAGTTGTTTTTCTCACGGGTTTTAACGCTTTCAGGCGTTTCTTGATAAAGTGTTTGGGCAAAACTTGCATCTCGGCGTTTATCTGCCAGGGCGATCACAATGACATGTTTTTCTTCAAAACCTTGGCGAATGGTAACGCGATCACCTAAAACCACAGCTTTGCCTGATTTACTGCGTTGGCCATTATAGAATACTTTACCGCCATCGATCATCTGTTTTGCAATCGCTCGGGTTTTATAAAAGCGCGCTGCCCACAGCCACTTGTCTAAGCGGGTTGACTGGGTATTATTTGTCTCAATAACGTTAGCTTTGGTCATTGTTTTGTTTATATCCCGTGCAGGCATTATAAATTGGCGAAAGTTAACATAACGGCAATGTTTACGCTAGTTAGAATGCATTTGGTTACATTTTTAAGCTTATACTAAGGTCATTAAATAAGGTCATTAAATTATGGTCCACTTTTATTGCTTAAAATACACTAGGGCAGCGGTGTTATGTTTAGTTTGAAACAATCAACATCTGTCCTGATTTACTTTTGCTGTGCGCAATTAGATCACAAACTTAATGAAAAATGGCATAATTATAGGTAAAAAATAATATGACGTCTTGTTGCCAGACGTTTGGTCAAGTATCATCAAAGCGACTTGAAATCTCCAGACAATAAAAAAATTATAAAAAATGACATTATCGAATAACCTCTCAAACGCGTTTGAGCAGCTTGCTAAACTGCCGCAACAAAAAATTACCCAAGTCATTATCTTGGTGTTGCTTAGTTATATCGCCTTTCTATTTGCGCAAATAACCTGGCTAGGGTTAGCAGAGACAGATCATAATGCGAACTTAACACTCAATAATATCTCGTCTGTTTCAGTAGCACCAAAAGAACAAGTTCAGGTGAAAGCCATTCAAGCACTTAATCTTTTTGGTGTGTTTTCTCAGCAAAATGTAAATCGTGTTGAAGAGGTTGTTGAAGATGCGCCAGAAACACGGCTGCAACTCATTCTAACCGGTGTGGTTGCCAGTAGTAACAAAGCGACTGCCGCTGCAGTAATAGAAAGTGGCGGAAAGCAAGAAACCTATAGTATTGGTGAAAATATTAAAGGCACTCGGGCCGTGTTAGAAGATATTTTTAACGATCGTGTCCTGTTAAAAGTATCAGGTGGCTTAGAAACCTTAATGTTTGAAGGCTTAATATTTGATAAAAACATTAAGGTTATTAAACCACGTTATAATCAGCAAGCCGTGACGCAGCCGACAAAAAATACCAGTCAAAATTTTTCACCCACTAATATTGTTGATCAACGAGATAATAAAGCCCTAGCTCAAGTGACCAAGTCGCTACGAACAGAATTAGCTAGCGACCCAGGTAACATTACTGATTATTTAAAAATCTCCCCTAAACGAGAAAATGGTAAAATTACCGGCTATCAATTAATGCCAGCAAAAGATCCCACTTTTTTTCAAAGTGCGGGTCTTAAGTTAGGTGATGTGGCGGTACAAATGAATGGTTTCGATTTAACCGCGCCAAAAGAGGCAGCTCAAGCGCTACAATCTTTAAAAGAACAACGCGAAGTTTCGCTGTTACTTGACCGTAATGGTGACATAACAGAAATACTCTTCAGTATAGACAATTAGAATAAAAGGAATAATAAATGCGCAAATTATTAAGCGCACCTTGGTATAAGCGAAGCCTTACCGGGGTTGTTACTGCAGTTTTACTCAATAGTGTTTTGCTTTCTGCCAATATCAGTGCGGCAGAATATTCGCCCAATTTCAAAGGCACAGAAATTGGGGAATTTATTAATATTGTCGGTAAAAACTTAAGAAAAACCATGATTGTCGATCCTAACGTACGTGGCAAAGTTAATGTCCGTAGTTATGACTTATTAACTGAAGAGCAATATTATCAATTTTTCCTAAATGTGTTAGAAGTCTATGGTTTTTCTGCCGTATCAATGGACAATAATATTGTTAAAATCATTCGAGATAAAGATGCAAAAACCTCATCCATTCCAGTAGTCGGTAATGAAAATCCCGGTGCAGGTGACGAAATGGTTACCCGTGTGATTGAAGTTAAAAACGTCACAGTTCGCGAGCTTACGCCATTGCTGCGCCAATTATCAGATCAAGCAGGCGGCGGCAACGTGGTTAACTATGATCCTGCCAACGTTATTATGTTAACGGGCACCGCGGCTGTCGTTAATCGTTTGGTGAAAATTATTGAACGGGTTGATAAAGCGGGCGATCAAGACGTACAAATCATTAGCCTTAAATATGCATCGGCTGGCGAAATGGTCCGTATTATTGAGGCAATGAACAAATCTGGCCAAGGCAAAAGCTCTAGTACACCGACTTTTTTAATCCCTAAAATTGTGGCTGATGAACGCACCAATAGCGTTATTGTTAGCGGCGAAGTCAAAGCGCGTGAGCGTGTAGCAAGATTAGTGTCACGCTTGGACAGTGAGTTAGAATCTAACGGAAACACACGGGTTTATCATTTAAAGTACGCAAAATCAGAAGACATGGTGAAAGTACTTCAAGGGGTGAGTGAATCTATCGAAGCAGACTCCTCTACAACCAGTTCATCATCGCGAAAAAGCAACACACGTAATGTCAGTATTGACGCGCATGAAGATACAAATACTTTAGTGATTACCGCCCAACCAGATATGTTGCGCTCATTAGAAGCGGTTATTCGCCAGTTGGATATCCGTCGAGCACAAGTGCTGATTGAAGCCATTATTGTCGAAGTCTTTGAAGGTGACGGCGTCAACTTAGGCGTGCAGTGGTATCATGAATCAGGTGCCGTGTCTCAATTCAACAACGGTGTTACACCTATTAGTGCTGTAGCTGCGGCTGGCGAAGCTGCTCGCTCAACTCCAGGAGATTTGGTACCAGAAGTTAGGGCAGCGGATACTGGAGAGTTGATTACGGCTGCTTATAGAAAGAATGACGTTGATGGTGATTATAGTTTGCTGGCCCAAGTATTAGGCTCTGTTAGTGGCACTATGTTTGGTATTGTGAAAGATGACTGGGGCGCGATAGTCCAAGCGGTAAGTTCAGATACCAATTCAAACTTATTATCTACACCAAGTATTACCACACTTGATAATGAAGAAGCCTATTTTATTGTTGGCCAAGAAGTGCCTATTATTACGGGCGCGCAAACCGGCAGTAACAATAGTAATCCCTTTCAAACAGTAGAGCGCCAAGAAATAGGTATTAAGTTAAAAGTAACACCACAAATTAATGAAGGTAGCGGTGTGCAGTTAACCATTGAACAAGAAGTATCTTCGGTCAGTGGTGCTACGGGTGTTGATATTTCAATTAATAAACGTGAAATTAAAACCACCGTGATGGCTGATGATGGCGCAACCGTTATTTTAGGTGGCTTAATTGATGAAGATGTGCAAGAAAGTGTGCAAAAAGTCCCTTTACTCGGCGACATTCCATTTATCGGCCACTTGTTTAAATCTACCAGTAATACCACGCGTAAGCGTAATTTGATGGTGTTTTTACGGCCAACTATTGTCCGTGATGGCAAATTGATGAATGACCTGAGTAGAGAAAAGTACAACTATATTCGCGCACTAGAAATTCAAAAGAAAGCAGCGGGTCTTGAATTAATGTCGGGTGAGAAGTTGCCTATTTTGCCAAAATGGAATGATCAATTGGCATTACCGCCGTCTTTTGACGAATACATGAAAAAGCGTGATGAAGAAAAGTCATCTGCTGAAAACGAATAGCCATGAGTGACATTGCCCCACAAACACAAGTTCTTGTTAACGCAAATGAACTAAGTGCTGCCAGTGAAAACACCTTAGCACCTGATGCGTCGTCAACCATTGCCGTTAGTGACATTTTGAAAGATGAAAATGTTCGCTTTCGCCTACCCTTTGGTTTTGCTAAGCGCCATAGTGTGTTGGTGGCAAATGACCAGGGTGTGTTACGTTTAGTTTGCACTGACTTGCTCAGTGCTAATATTTTGTTGGAAGTACGTCGTGTACTCAAAGCCCCTTTTACCCTTGACGTAAAAAGTGCCGAAGAGTTTGAACAATTGTTAACTATTGCTTATCAGCGCGACTCATCAGAAGCGCAACAAATGATGGAAGATATTGGTAACGAGGTTGACTTATATTCCCTTGCCGACGAGATGACCGAAACCGAAGACTTATTAGAAAACGAAGACGATGCACCGATTATTAAACTGATCAATGCCATGCTCAGTGAAGCCATTAAAGAAAACGCTTCCGATATTCATATTGAAACCTTTGAACAAGCATTGCAAATTCGCTTCCGTGTTGATGGCGTATTACGTGAAGTGCTAAAGCCTAATCGTAAATTAGCCTCATTACTTGTTTCACGTATCAAGGTGATGGCCAAGCTCGATATTGCGGAAAAACGAATCCCACAAGATGGTCGTATTTCGTTAAAAATAGCGGGTCGAGCCGTTGATGTGCGCGTTTCCACCATGCCAACAGGCCATGGTGAACGTGTAGTTTTGCGCTTACTAGATAAAAACTCAACACGTTTAGACTTAAAAGACTTAGGTATGAGCGATGGTAACCGAGCACGTTTTTCTGAATTAATTGAAAAACCCCACGGCATTATACTGGTGACCGGGCCGACAGGATCAGGTAAAAGTACCACTTTGTATGCCGGTTTAAGCCAAATTGATAGTAAAGAACGTAATATTCTTACGGTTGAAGATCCCATCGAATACGCTATTGAAGGTATTGGACAAACACAAGTTAATACCAAGGTTGATATGACTTTTGCCCGAGGTTTACGTGCGATACTGCGCCAAGATCCCGATGTGGTTATGGTGGGTGAAATTCGAGATTTAGAAACCGCCCAAATTGGCGTGCAAGCGAGTTTGACCGGGCATTTAGTCTTGTCTACTTTACATACCAATACAGCGGCAGGCGCGATAACGCGCATGGAAGACATGGGTGTTGAACCTTTCTTGCTTTCATCAAGTTTGCTAGGTGTTTTAGCGCAGCGATTAGTCAGAACCTTATGTCCGCATTGCCGCGAATGTAGTACCCCATCAGCAGAAGAGCGCAAGTTATTGCAACTAAGTGACGAGGATACCGCGCCAATATACCGATCTGTGGGTTGTGAAGATTGTAATTTTAAAGGTTATCGGGGCCGAACCGGTATTCATGAACTGATTGTCGTTGATGAGAAAGTCCGTGCATTAATTCATAACGGTAAAGGTGAGCAAGCGATTGAAAAATTTATTCGTAAATCAACACCCAGTATACGCCGTGACGGTTTTGATAAAGTCATGCTTGGCGAAACCACGATTGAAGAAGTATTGCGTGTTACGCGCGAAGACTAACAATTGACTCACTAAGTACCTAACTAGGTTAGATAAATTGTAAATTATGGCAGCATTTGATTATCAGGCGGTAGACAGCCGAGGCAAAAATAAAAAAGGGGTTATCGAAGGCGACACCCCTAGACATGTGCGTAATTTATTGCGCGAACAGGGCTTAATGCCAATTGAGGTGACGCCCTGTCTGCAAAAAAGTAAGCAAGGAAGTAAAAAGTCTATTTTTGCTGGCGGTAAAAAAATATCAGCGTCGGAGCTGGCATTAATCACACGGCAACTATCAACCTTAGTTGAATCAGGTTTGCCGATAGAAGAATCCTTGATGGCTGTTGGTGAGCAGTGTGAAAAAATCGCTATAAAAAGCATGATCATGGCGGTGCGTACAAAAGTCACCGAAGGATATGGCTTAGCTGAAAGTATGGCGGAGTTTCCGCAAATATTTAATCACTTATTTCGCGCTATGGTTGCTGCGGGTGAAAAATCAGGCCACCTCGAAAAAGTATTAGACCGTTTAGCGGATTACACCGAAAAGCGACAACAACTGCGCTCGCAGCTTATTCAAGCCTTGGTATACCCCGTTATTATGACCGTAGTGGCCACTGGCGTTATTGCTATATTACTGACCGCAGTTGTCCCCAAAATTGTTGGCCAATTTGAGCACATGGGCGCTAATTTACCCGCCACTACCCAGTTTCTCATTGCCAGTAGTGACTTTTTACGTGACTATGGTTTAGTTATTGTGCTGATTGTCGTCGCACTGATGTTACTTTGGTCGCAACTGCTGAAAAAGGCCAGTTTCAGATTTGCCTATCATAAGCGTTTTCTTGCCGTACCTGGCATAGGTAAAGTAGCAAAAAGTGTTAATACCGCAAGATTTGCTCGTACCTTGAGCATTTTAACCGCGAGTGCCGTTCCTTTATTAGAGAGTATGAAGATATCGGGTGAAGTACTCGACAATTTATATATTAAGCAAAGTGTTAAAGAGTCAGCGGATAAGGTCAGAGAAGGAACAAGTTTACGGGTGTCATTAGAGCAAACTAAGCTGTTTCCTCCCATGATGCTACATATGATCGCCAGTGGCGAAAAAAGTGGTCAACTTGAGCATATGTTAGGTCGAGCTGCAGATAATCAAGATCGTGAGTTTGAGGCTATTATTAATATATCATTAAAAGCATTTGAGCCCGCTTTAATGGTGGTAATGGCCGGTATTGTATTATTTATCGTGATGGCTATTTTACAGCCAATTCTTCAGTTAAATACGTTAATAGGAAATTAGAAATGAAAGCAGTCAGAAATATTCGAGGTTTTACCCTGTTAGAAGTTATGGTCGTTATCGTCATTTTAGGCATTTTAGCTAGTATGGTGGTGCCTAATTTGCTCGGCAGCCAAGAGCGTGCCAATATCCAAAAGGCGGTGTCAGATATTAATGCGTTGGAAACGTCTTTAACCATGTACAAAATGGATAATTATCAGTACCCAACTACGGAGCAAAGCTTAGAAGCACTGGTCACTGAAACGGATATAGAGCCAGCGGCACGTCGTTTTCCACAAGGCGGTTATGTTAAGCGTTTACCTAACGACCCTTGGGGCAATGAATATCAACTACTAAACCCGGGGGAACATAGCGCTATGGACGTGTTTTCTATGGGACCTGATGGTGAACCTGGTACAGACGATGACATTGGCAACTGGAATCTAGGCGATTATCAATAATCAGTCGCCTAGATTATTGACTCACTATGAAGCTTAAAAACGGGAATTTGCTTAAACATAAACATCGCCAGCAAGGTTTTACCTTAATTGAAGTGATGCTAGTGATCGTTTTAATTGGCGTGATGGTTTCTGCGGTACAATTTACTTTTTCTGGTAATAAAGCCGAACAACTATTAGAACAAAACAGTGCCCGTTTTGCCGGCGTTTTTGATGTCGCAGCAGAATACGGCCTGTTAAATAATATAGAGTTAGGCTTGTTTGTGGAAAAAAACACTTATCAATTTCTTGGCTATGACGGTGTTAGTTGGACGCCGATTGCCAGTAATCCTATGTTTGAGGTATTTACTTTACCTGAAAGTATAGAAATTACCTTGCAACTCGATGATTTGCCTATTGAAGAACCCTTGCTGTTTGATTCGTCGTTATTAATTAATGAAGATCAAGACGATAACTTTACTGAAGAAGAGAAGAAAAAAACCATCCCTCAAGTGTATATGCTCTCTGGCGGTGATATTACCCCTTTTAGTTTAACCTTTTCATTGGCAGAGTTTGCTATTGATGGCGATGAAGATATCAGTTTTAAAGTGTCTGGCATTTACACCACACCATTAATGATAGAAGGGCCATTAGTTAATGCTAACTCTCGTTAACTTTAGTTTTCATAAACTGGCAAAAGGTTTTACCTTAATTGAGGTTATGTTGGCGATGGCGGTGTTTTCAATTGCTGGTATTGCTATTTTAGGTACGGCAGATACCAACGTGCGAAACTTAGGTTATTTAGAAAGTAAAATTATGGCGAGTTGGGTGGCATCGAACCAGTTAGTTGAAGTAACGGTCAATAATGCATGGCCACCAAAAAACAATAAAAAGGGTAAAGTAGAACTGGCAGGGCAAACATGGTTTTGGCAACAAAAAGTACTTAAAACAACGGACAGCGACATGCGTTCGATTGTTATGCAAGTGCGACTTGACGAGAAAGAAACTTCAGCATTAACCAGTTTAACGACTTATATCTCTAAGCCTGACCTATGAAAATTGCTACCATTAAACATGGTTTTTTGAAAAAAACCGTTAGCCTTATGCCAAAGCGCAGCCAAGGCTTTACCTTATTAGAAGTGCTGATTGCGATTGCAATTTTTTCAGTGATCAGTATGGCAAGTTTTAGTATTTTTGAAACCGTGATTAACAGTGACACAGTAAGCAAAGCACGCACTGATCGTATTAACGAACTGCAGCGGGGTTTTTTAATTATCGAGCGTGATATGTTACAAATAGCGCGACGCAGCGTACGTTTAAACGGTGAAGCACCACAAACAGGTTTTTTACATACGGACAACGACAGCTTCACTAGCAGTGAACAAGCCATAGCCTTTGTTCGTCATGGTTGGACTAACCCAGGATTACTGTTACCTCGCAGCGATATGCAGTCGGTAGCTTACCAACTAAACGAAAATACTGTCGAGCGAGTACACTTTAATTTTGTTGATGCGGTGCTAGGCGAGGAGCCAAAAGTCAGGCCATTAATATCGCAGGTAGAAAAACTAAATTTCGAATTTTATGATGGGAAAAAATGGCAAGAAGCTTTGCAAGAAAATAGCTTACCTATGGCCATTGCGATTGAAATAGACACCACAGACTATGGCATTATTCGTCGCCAATTTATCGTTGCCGGTGATAACCTGCAAGATAATGGGGGCTAGCAGTGATGAATGTTTTTGCAGGTAAACATAGCGCCAAAGGTGTTGCGTTAATCACAGTTATGCTTATTGTGGCATTAATCGCTATTTTGGCAACACAAATGACCGCGCGGTTACAATTGCAAATGCAACGCACCACCAATATTGCCTCAAACCAGCAAGCCTATTGGTATGCCATGGGCGCAGAAGCCTTTGCAAAAAGAGTTTTAATACAATCCTTTGCAGATAATGCCGAGGTAACACATTTAGGTCAAATCTGGGCGCAAGGGGAGAACACTTTTCCTGTCGATTTTGGCGAAATTACCGGTGAGATAACGGATTTAAATAGCTGTTTCAACTTGAATGCTTTACGAGCCGACGATGATGATGACAGTAACAATATGAGTAGTGATGGTAATATAGCGACAAAATCGCCAGCAAGAGCGGCGTTTGAAGAATTACTTATTTTAATGAATATTGAAGGTGTTAGCAGTTTTGAAGCGCAATATATGGCAGATGCTTTAACCGACTGGTTAGACGCTAATAGCAGCATCTCAAGTTCAGGGGGTGCTGAAGATAATGATTATGCCGCAAAAGCATTTCCTTATTTAGCGGCGAATAATTATCTTGCGAGTATCGGCGAGTTAAGAGTCGTTGAGCATTTTACGGTCAATGTCATTAATAAACTAAAAGACTATGCCTGTGTTTTACCTAATACTAACCTCAATAAGATTAACGTTAATACCATCGCATTAGATAAGCCTGAAATACTTGTCGCCATGTTAGGAATAAGTCAAAATGAAGCGATACAAGCCTTGACTGCTCGCGGTGAAGAAGGCTTTAAAAGTGTTGATGAATTTTTTAATTTAAGTGAGTTGAGTAAAGCTAAAATACCCCCTGAGAAAAAACAACAATTTGCGGTTACCAGCGAGTATTTTAAGCTCAAAACAACAGCAAGTTTTAATAACAGTTACTTTGCTTTGAATACCATTATGAAAGTAGACAATAAAAACAATATAAGTGTGATCAGTCGCATCATAGGACGAGAGTAATGGGTGAAACCTTATTTATCCGTTTAGGCAGCCAAGTTGAAAATAAAATTCACTGGCTGATCAAAACCAACGGACAAGAAGATATTATTGCAAGTGGTGAGTTACCTAATGCCAACGCATTGAGTCAATTAACTGAAAAATCGACAGCACGGGATGTGGTCGTTTTTGTACCAGCAAGTGACATTGCTATTAAACGCTTAAAAGTGCCTGGCTCATCTCAACGAGCTATTCGTTTAGCGGCGCCATATATGATGGAAGAAACGCTGGCACAAGATGTTGAGCAACTATGCTTCGCCTTTAGTGATACAAAACAAGATGATCAGGGTAATAACTGCTTTGTTGCGGCACTTGAGCGTAAGCAGTTAGAGCTTTGGCTACAGTGGCTGGCCAATGCAGGAATATTCACTAAGTCAATCATCCCCGATGCTCTGGCATTACCCTTGGATAGCCAAAGCAGCACGGCAGTGATGCTGGGTGAGCAAGTACTAATCAGGCTAGGTGCATGGCAAGTTATGTCATTTGAAGCAAATGCATGGCCTATTATTGCGCAACACTTCAGTGCACGGGCAGAAGATAGTGCACTAGCAGAAAATGAAAACACCATTTTGGCCTATTCATCTCTACCGCAAGTGCCAGCCAAAATAAACGTCGAATACTTACCCGAAGAGCTGCCTTTAGCTATTTTAGCGAATCATCATTCCGCTAAATTCAACCTACTGCAAGGTGAGTTTCAAGTAAAAGAAAAACGTTCAGCAACCAAGACCAATTGGCTTTGGGTCGCCGGTATTGCCGGTGTAGCCTTGGTGCTTAACTTTACCCTTAAGGGGGCAGAATTATATCGCTTGTCAGATCAGCAATCGGTTATTGAAGCGCAAATTATCGCTAATTATAAAGCCGCATTTCCTCAGACTAAGCGCGTAAAAGTGTCAACTGTTCGCTCACAGTTACGACAAAAATTAGCCGAGGTGGGTAATAGTGACGAATCTATAGGTTTTTTATCATTATTAGTTAAGCTTGAGCCCGCATTAGCCAGTGTGCCTGAGATAAAACCACAAACACTAAAATTTGACGGTAAACGCCATGAAGTTCGTATGCAAACTATTGCCAAAGATTATCAATATTTTGAAAAATTAAAAGTGGCGCTTGAAAAGGCAGGATTAACCGTGAATTTAGGCGCACAAAATAATCAAGGCGAGCAAATTTCAGGCTCGTTTAGTATTACAGATACCGCAGCTAAGGGGCGCTCATGAAAGCTTGGTGGCAACAGTTAAATACTCGTGAACAACGTTTGGTCAGCGTGATGTCAGTGCTGATATCGATATTTATTTTATATGGTCTTATTTGGCAGCCGCTGACGGAAAATATCGAAAAAACAACATTAAAGCTTGAACGTCAACAAGCTTTGTTAACTTGGGTGACCGAAAACACCCAACGCTATCAAAAAGCAAAACGTAATGCAGGTGCCAATTCGGGCGCAAGTTTGTCGAGCATAGTCAACCGCACTTCCAGTGCTAATAATATAACGATTACTCGCATGCAGCCCCAAGGCGATGACTTACAGGTCTGGATTGATGAAATATCATTTAACCAGTTATTAACTTGGTTAGAGCAATTGGCTATTAGCGATGGTCTACAAGTTAAAAATATAGATCTTAGTTCAGCTGATCAACAAGGTATGGTTCGTGTTCGTCGATTACAGTTAGGAAAGAGTTAATGAAAAATAAGTTTGCTTATATTGCCATTTTTTTTACCGCATACAGCGTTTTTGTTTTAGCATTAATGCCGGCAAGTTGGTTGATGGCGCAAATTAAATTACCCAAAAATATCACTATCGCCGCAGTAGAAGGCACTATTTGGCGAGCCCGTGTTAAGCAGGCAATGGTTGATGACGTTGTGATTAACCAAGTGCAGAGTTCGCTATCGTTTATGTCTTTGTTAATGCTTGACCCAAAGCTTGATATTAGCTTTGGTGGTGCTTTAGTCAATGGCCCTGAAGGACAGTTGACGATAAGTGGCTTATTATCTGACATGGTTATTAAAGATGCGCAGATAGACCTTGCTGCAAACACAGTGACCGCAAGGCTTAACTTACCGATTAACGTTATTGCCCATGAACAATTAGCGCTAACGATTGACCGTTTTATGATTGGCACGCCGATATGCCTTGAATTACAGGGTAATTTGCAATGGCGTAATGCGGGTATTACCGCTTTTGATGAAAAAGTTGAGTTTGGTACACTTAAGGCAAAATTAACCTGTGATAAAGGCGAACTTGTCGCTGATATAGACCCTGAAAATGATTTAGGACTAAGTTATCGTGCCCAGTTAAAGCAAGGTGGGCGTTTCTCAGGTAGTGGATATTTAAGCCCAGGGGCTAAATTTCCTGAGCAATTAAGATCAGCATTAAGCTTTTTGGGTAAGCCAGATAATCAAGGTCGATATCGCTTAAAAATATAACGGCTACATAAGACATTACTCACCTTATACCTAGGTAGGTCTAGGTGAGTTATATCCAATACTTGATTGCCCTTAAGTGAGTAATCAATGTGTCAGGTGAGTGTAATAGTGATTGAAATAAATAATCGCTTATTCTCAGGTGGCTTAAATATTTAATAGCGGCGTTACTTTCCATTACACACGCCAGTTATTGAGCCATCAAGCGCCTTGCTCTTACATACCTCAGCTCACTTATAATGACTGACTCAATGCAATGGCTATCATACCCAAGGGATGATTAATTGTCCCATTGGCTGTTGTTTATTCCTGCCAGCAAAACACTATAATCAGTAATTGACGGGTAGTCATTAATCACAGCACTGGCTTTCTTACTATCGGGGTTTGCCACCGCTAATAAATGCTCAATGCCATATTTTTTAGCAGAGTCGAGCATAACGACACTGTCATCAACAAAAAGTGTCTTCTCTAAGGCAAAACCATGCTTTTGATGTAGGCGCTGCCAAAGTAGTTGTGATTCCTTTGTCACACCAAATTCATGAGTTGAATATAGGGTATCAAAGTATTTATCTAACTTAGTACGCTCTATTTTTAGCGATAAACTATCAGGGTGGGCATTGGTGACCAAGACCACTTCACGGCCTGATGACTTAAGCGCGACGAGAAAATCATGTGCATCACTGCGCAGTTGAATCAAATGTTGTACTTCGCGTTTTAGGTCGGTGATCGACAGTTGTGTTTGCTGGGCCCAATAATCAAGGCAATACCAATCTATAGTCCCCGCCACTTTTTCGTAGTGATTAGCTAATGACGTTTGGGCATCAGCTAAGCTTACCCCGCGTAAATCACTATAGCGTTTAGGTAAATGGTGTAACCAAAAGTGATTGTCAAAATGTAAATCGAGAATGGTTCCATCCATATCAAGTAAAACAGTTGAAATTTTTGACCAATCAAGCATAGATTTTTCCCTAGAAACACGTTTATTATAGCAGCATACCAAAGAGGTCTGGTTATGTATTCAACGTTATCGTGTTAAGGTTAAACTTTAGTTTTTTCAACGTTGCATTCTCAGTTAAGTTGTTGCAATAAAGGCCGTTCCGTTATGACAACAAAAAAAGTATTACCGCAAATTACCGCACGCAAGCAAGTTGCTAAAAGTCGTTTATTTTCGATTGAACAAGTCGACCTAACTTTTACCAATGGCGAAAAACGTGAATATGAACGTATGTCTGGCAAAGGCAGAGGGGCAGTGCTGATTGTTCCTATGCTAGATCAACATACCATGTTACTAGTACGTGAGTACTGTGGCGGCACTCACACTTATGAACTCGGCTTTCCCAAGGGGTTGATTGATGCTGGCGAAAGTGCGGCAGAGGCAGCCAATCGAGAATTAAAAGAAGAAGTGGGCTACGGTGCTCAAACATTAACCTCAATGCATACCGTTGCCATGGCACCCGCATTTTTTGATGCCAGAATGACCATTTTTCTCGCGGAAAATCTTTATCCTGAAAAGCTGCTCGGTGATGAGCCCGAAGCGTTAGAATTAATACCTTGGCCGTTAGCAGATTATCAGCAGTTGATGCAAGAGCCAGATTTTAACGAAGCACGCAGTTTTGCCGCGCTGTTATTAGTAAAAGATCACTTAAGAGGTGTTTTATGAGCCAAGAAAGATTATTGTCAGTAGCACTTGAAAGTGCCAAAAAAGCGGGGCAAGAAGTCGCGCGTTATTATAAGCATGGCAACTATACGGCTGAAATGAAGGAAGATAATAGCCCAGTGACCAGTGCTGATATGGCGGCAAATGACATTCTAATGGACGAACTAAGAAGGCTAACACCTGATATTCCCATTATTTCTGAAGAAGTCGGGGCGTTAGCACTTGCTCAGCGCAGCAAATGGTCACGCTATTGGTTATTAGACCCTATTGATGGAACGGGTGAGTTTATTGTCGGTAGTGGCGATTTTGCAGTCAATGTTGCTTTAGTGGAAAATGGCTGGCCAACGATTGGTGTTATCCATGCACCTGATCATCAATTAACCTACTATGGCCAAAATAATTTAGGCGCATTTAAAGAAAATGATAGCGGTAGTCATAAAATACAAGTGGCAAAATATGATGGCCAGCGTCGAATTAAAGTCGCGATTAGTCGTCGCCAAGATATTAACTTAATGGGGCAGTATTTAAATGATAAATACGACTACGACCATGTTGCTTTAGGCAGTTGCTCGCTAAAAAATTGTTTAATTGCTGAAGGTGGTGCTGATTGTTATTTGCGGGTTGGGCCAACAGGTGAGTGGGACACTGGCGCTAGCCATTGTATAATTGAACAAGCGGGTGGCAGTATTATCGACAGTGAATTTAAGCCATTAACTTATAATCAACGTAAAACTTTGATGCAGCCTGATTTTTTATCTTTAGGGAATAAAGATATCCCTTGGCATGATATTATTAAGCCGCACAGAACAACACGCTAACAATCAATAATAGCTTAAGCAAAAAGTTAACATACTTATTTGCTTTAGGCATAAAGGTCAAGGCGAAAGCCTGACACAGATGGAGAACAGAATGCGCCAAACAGCTTTAATGTTAATTACCCTACTTGTTACTACAATGAGTTTACCTGCTTTAGCTACATGGAAACTCGACAATTCAAGTTCACTACTTAGTTTTACTTCGGTGAAAAAATCGGCTATTGCGGAAAATCACAGTTTTGCAAAACTTGAAGGCGATATTGACGCAAAAGCACAGGTGACTATTAGTGTTGATCTAGCTAGCGTAAATACCAATATTGCTATCCGCGATGAGCGTATGAAAAAGTTCGTTTTTGAAACGGATAAATATAGCTCAGCAAATTTTACGACTCAGCTTGATAAAGAATTAATTAACACTTTAAAAACTGGCCAAAATAAACAACTCAGTCTTAGCGGCACGCTTGACTTTCATGGTCTACAACAAGTAGTCACTATTGATGTTAGTGTTGTTAAACTAAGCGCAGATAAAATATTGGTCAACACGATAAAGCCATTTTTTATTAAAGCGGATGCTTTTAGTGTGGTTGCTGGCATAAATAAACTTAAAGAGTTAGCGTCTCTACCGAGTATTGATTATGTCGTGCCGGTAAGTTTTTCAGTCACCTTTACTCGTTAAATTAAAGGTCGTTAAGATTAAAGTTCGTTAAATTTAAAGTTCGTTAAGCTCAACATTCGTTAAGTTGACACAGAACTACTCTTTATCAAAGGCACTTAATCAGTGCCTTTTTCATTGCAATAAAATGTAGTTACATTTTGTTTTAAGCATTTTCGTCACTGTCTTCAACCAATTGATCTGTCGGTAAAATATTAACTGTCTCATGTAGTTCTGAGTAGACCAATAGGGCAGATCCTTGTGTTAACTGCTGACGCACTTGAGTGATTTTATCACTGAGTGATACATCTTCACTACCATACTCAGTACCTTCTCGAAGGACAAAGTTCTCAATAATGGCGTTTAAAGTCTCGGTTGATAATTGTTCTAATGGAATGATCATAAATATCTCGTCAAAAACTCAGGTATACGCTGCTCAAGCCAAAATTGTGGCTTAAGTGGATTTTTACCGCTAATGAAACCAACATGGCCACCCTTAGCACTAATTTCAAAGGTTAATTGCTCTGGTAGGGCACCAATAGCGGTGGTATTTTCATGGCATAAAAAGGGGTCATCGCTCGCGTGAATGATTAAACATGGTGTGGTTATTTGTTGAAGTACATCTCGACCGCTTGCTTGTTGATAATAGTGATTGGCATCGCGAAAGCCATTCAGCGGGGCGGTGATCATTTGATCAAACTCTCGAATAGAGCGAACCTTGTCCAAATGTTTTCTGTCTATATTATTGAGTAAATGTGCATTTATTTTTTCAATGGTGCTGGCTCTAAGCATATCAACTAGGTACTTTTGATAAACGCGCGAAAAGCCTTGATTAATTCTGTCGCAGCAACTTGATAGGTCAAGTGGAGCACAAATTATACCGGCGGCTTGATAGATATTTTGTTGTTGTTCTGCCAAATATTTGGTTAATACATTACCCCCCAATGAAAAGCCTATAATCGCTTTTTTTGCGGCAGGATAATTATCAGCAAGATGTTGACTAAAGTAGTCAACATCACAAGTTTGACCACTATGATAAGACTTTGCCATACGATTGGGTCTACCACTGCAACCGCGAAAATGCATTAAAACACCTATCCAACCTTGCGCTTTAATTGCCGATAACATGCCTTTAGCATAATGACTGTTTTTTGAACCTTCTAAGCCATGTAATACGGCAACAATGGGGCGAGAGCACGAAGGGGTAACCTTTTCGGTCCATGACAAATCAACAAAATCACCATCGGGTAACTCTAAAGTTTCATTTGTGGTGTTAATGGTGTGACCACGCCGAAAAAACTTAGCGGCAATGGTTTGGCAGTGAGGGTTTTTAAGCCACCAAGCAGGGCTGAAAGAACTTTTGGTAAACATAACGTGGTAATAGTGTGTAATGCAAAAAATTATTGTACGTTAAAACACTGTGGATGCCCAATGATTAGCCATCAATGTACAAGCTTATTTGGCTTGGCTAAGTAATGCCGTGAGTCTTACACAGAGTAATACAGTCATAGTTCATAGAGCCATAGCTAGCAAGGTTAGGTATAAGTCTAAGAAAGGCATTAGTCAGTTTTGCTCTACCTTGTCCAGTAAGACTTATGTTATTTAAACGGGCGCTATTGGTTTGCTTAATGTAGTGAAAATAAACTTAACAGCATAAGTTACTTATTAAGCTCAGAGCAGAGTAAAAAACCAAGGCTGAGCCGATAGCATTGCTCTTGTTATATGTTGAGCGTATATAGGGTGACTGTACTATTGCTAGATTTACTTTTCATCTTCACTAATATGCTTTAAAAAATAATAGACATAAAAACCACATATACCCAGTAAAACCGCTAAACCAATAAAAGAATAAAGCACAACAGGGTCGTTGATTAGCATATTTAAAACGTTCATAACTGACTCCAAAAAACATAAAAATAGTAAAGAGATTAAGTAATTATTGTAAATAATAACTCAGTACTGCTTATTGATTTAGATCACATTCATTGCCATTGTATGCTGTGAATATGATGGCTAGTAATGGAGGCTAGCATTGACTTGCGGTATGGATTTTTTATTAATAGTAAGCAATAAGCAGGTTAGAAATTAACTCTTCTATCGCTGAGGTTACTGATTTTGATCATTTAATAGACCGTTAGATAAATAACTGACTGAAAGGCAAAAACAAACCCGCTAACGTTTGTTGCGGGTTTGTTTTTTTTATTGAAGCCAGTTAACAATAGGTTATTGTTAACTGGCTAATGCAGACGAATTTTTCGCCTAACGGTTTTGCTCTATTAGCGCTTGCCTTAATTTTAGCTCTCTTTGTTGTATTATGTTGCGCAAAATAGTATCGGCTTTTTCACGGCTGATGTTAATTTCTTCTACCGTTAATTTATACTCGTCCATATCGCGACTTTTTTCTGCTATACGATAGCCATTTTTAGCGGCAATGATATTCCAGATGTACGACATCTCTGTACTTTTAGCGACCCCTTTGCCGTCAAAATACATTAAGGCGAGGTTAAATTGCGCTAGTGCATAGTTTTGATCAGCAGCCTTTTGATACCAACGTGATGCTTGTAAATAATCTTGCGGTACACCGCTGCCATTATAAATCATCACCCCCAAGTTAAATTGTGCGCGAGGTAGGCCTTTTTTTGCTGCTTTTTCCATTAAGGTATAAGCGGTGTTGAGATCTTTTTTAACGACTTCACCCTCACTATATAACAAAGAAAGGTCAAACAAAGCATCTGAATAATTTTGTGATGCCGCCAAATGAAATAATTCTACTGCTTTTATTGGATCTTTAATCACGCCGTAACCATTTAAATAAACTAAGCCCATTTGATATTGAGCAGGTGCATATCCTTCTGCAACTAAAGGCTCAAACTGAGCTATTGCGGCGTTAAATTCACCACGATTAAGATCATATATGCCTAAATCTAAATCTGCGCTGTATGCAAAGTTCTGAGCAAGTAGGGCAATACTGAGTACGAGTAAGGTCAATTTTTTCATTTTAATGTCCTATAGTCTGGTGTTGTCGCCATTAAATGCAATGACAAGGTCTGTTGCTGCAATGTGTAATGCGTAATATGTTAAGTGTAGCAATAAATTTATAATGCTTGTGACATTATCTCTTCAATTTGCTCTTCAAGGTCAAGCCATTGTATTTCATTGGCTTCTAAGTCTTGTGTCAGCTTTGCTTGGCGTTTCAGTAGTTCGGTCAGTTTGGCTTTATGCTCAGCTTGATAAATGTCACTGTCTGCTAACTTAGCTTCAACTTCAGTTAACTCGTCTTGGCTTTTTTGTACTAGCTTTTCAAATTTATCTGCTTGTTTACGCAGTGGTGAGGCTTTTTTACGTAATTCGGCTTGTTCTTTACGTTGTTGTTTTTTATCTACTTGTGGCTCGCTAACGATTTTATTTGCTTTAACGCTTTGCTTTTTATCGTCATTCAACCATTGTTGATAGTCGTCAATGTCACCATCAAAGTCAGTCACGTGGCCGTTAGCCACTAAGTAAAATTCATCGACACACGACTCTAATAAATATCGGTCATGGGCAATAAGAATGATTGCGCCCTCAAAGTCTTGCAGGGCTAGCACCAATGCTTGACGCATTTCTAAATCAAGATGGTTGGTTGGCTCATCTAACAATAGCAGTTGTGGTTTGTCTAGGACAATAAGCGCTAATACTAAGCGCGCTTTTTCGCCACCAGACATAGTGCCGACTTTATCTAGTGCTTGGTCGCCACTAAAGCCAAAGCGGCCTAGAAATGAACGTGCTTGTAATTCGGTTATATCGGCCTTTGCCCGTGTAATATGCTCAATGGCACTACTGGATAAGTGTAGTTGCTCAAGTTGGTGCTGTGAAAAATAGCCGACTTTTAAATCTTGCGCACAATAACGCTCACCTTTAAGTAGGGCTAAATCTCCCGCCAGTGATTTTATTAATGTTGATTTACCCGCACCGTTGCGCCCGAGTAAGCCAATGCGACTTCCTGGCACTAGGGTCATGGCAACGTCTTCTAAAATAATGGCTTGTTCACTATAGCCACATTGGCTCTCTTTTAATGCCAGTAACGGATAAGGCAGGGTTTCGGGTTGCTCAAAGCTGAAAGTAAATTGACTATCTACATGTGCTGGCGCCAAATCAGGTAATTTTTGCAGGCGTTTTAAACGACTTTGTGCTTGTTTTGCTTTACTGGCTTTAGCGCGAAAGCGGTCAACAAAAGAGGTTAAGTGAGCAACTTCTTTTTGTTGTTTTTGATATTGCGCATCTTGCTGTGCAAGGTGTTCGGCACGTTGGCGCTCAAAAGCACTATAGTTACCCGAATATAATTTCGCGGTTTGATGCTCAATATGCAGAATTTGGCCAATCACATCATCAAGAAAATCACGATCATGTGAGATAAGCACTAAAGTCCCGGTGAATCTTTTTAACCAACGTTGCAGCCAAATCACGGCATCTAAATCTAAATGGTTGGTGGGTTCATCCAGTAATAATAAATCGGCCCGGCTGATCAAGGCTTGAGCTAAGTTTAAGCGCATTCTCCAACCACCAGAAAATGATTTAACCGGGTTAACTAGCTGCTCTTGTACAAAACCTAAACCGTGTAATAATTCTCCCGCTCGTGCCGGTAAACTGTAGCCATTGACCGCGTCAATTTGGTTGATAATAGTGGCTTCAAGTGTGCCATTGTCGTCTTTGCGCGCTTGTTCTAATTTAGCTTCTAGCTCACGATATTCGACATCTCCATCCATAACATAGTCTAGAGCTGAGCGGTCTAACGCGGGAGTTTCCTGCTTAACGGTAGCAATTTTCCAGCTTGAGGGCATAGACAAGTTGCCCACATCTGATGGTAGTGTGCCCAGTAAGCTGGCAAACAAAGAAGATTTTCCACAGCCATTCGCCCCAACAAGTCCAACTTTATGATTTGGATGTATAGTAAAACTTGATGATTTTATGAGGTATTTTGCGCCTCGGGCTAAACTTAAATCTGTGGCTATGATCATTTATCGTTACTCATTTTAATGCAGAACACTATTGTCGCTTTTCCTTAGGGGGTAGTTCAAGGTAAAATAGAAATCCTAGGCAGATATCTTGCTAAAACCCGTGAAAAAATTCCATAAAATTGAGTAGACAAGTGAAAAGACGATTTATAGCAGGAGCAACCTGTCCAAAATGTAAGGCAATCGACACCATGGCGCTAACTAAAGAAAATAGTGTTGAGACAGTCACCTGTGTAAATTGTGGTCATCAAATGGCGCAACCTGAAGAACATGTTGTACAAGACGTCAGGTCAAAAGAGCAGGTCATTGGTATTTTTAAACCAGATTAATGCGCTAAACAATATTTCCAATAGCCTATTTTGATATAGCAGGACATCTAAATGATTGATTAAATATCATGTTTTAATCAATGTCAGTTTTGGAAGGCTTTCAGCACGCGACAGTATATACTTTTCAATAATCGCTAAAACTTATCGAGTAGCTATAGCTACAACCAACGCCGTACGTTGGGAGTATAGTGTGCATACTCACTTGGAAATACGGCTGATAAATGACTTTCCTCAGCAATCGTTTGTTTGTATAACGTATATAAACCAATAGTTAGGCAAACCAAAGTGAAAACGGAAGGTAAAGCCAAGAAAAATCCTATTTGAGATATGGCTACGCTAACAAAAATGGGGTTACGAGAATAGCTAAAGAAACCATCAGTAATTAACTTTTTAGGCCCTTTAGGATCAATGCCAGAACGCCACTTTTGGCTCATGCTAAAGTGAATGATAATTGTCATTAAAAAGCCAAAAGTTAACAATATATTACCTGAAAGAAGGATAGGCGCGTTTTCTAAACTGGGTAGTAAACCTAAGTAGTCATCAAACGCTGGAACGAATAGCCTCACCACACAAACCATCCAAATAGCGACTCTAAATATCCTAAATGTCATATGATTCCACCAGTTAGGGCAGTAGCGCTCGCCGAGGAATATCAATTCAGTATGGGTGCTTTTTTTTGTCGTTATAATTTTAATGGTGTAAAACAAGGCGACAGCGGAATAAAAAACAGCTAAATATAAGCGCGTGAAGTCAATTATTTCAGCAGTATTATCGATAGAAGTCATAATACCAATCTCACTAATTATCTGATCATTTTTACTGGTTAAAACAACCCACTACTGCGTTATTTAATAATTAGAACCACTAGTTATTAAAATAAATGCCTTATATTTGGCCATTTTTCCTGCGTATAAAGTAGACCACCTAATTAATCAAATTGGTATAAGTTTTTATAAATATCCATTTGAAAAAAACCTAATGTTATAAGCCAGCTAACGTACTAAATACAATTTGCTGCCTCTAGTAAGTTATGTTGTTAATTAAGTGGGCTTAGCAAAGAAAACAAACGGCACAGCCAGTGGACCGAGAATAGCCCCCATTATTGCCCAAAATCTAGTGTTTGCACCTTTAGATTTTGCAATTGAATAACAAACAAAAATACAGAGTAAATTTAAAACCAGTAAAGCGAACATATAAAGCTCCTTTTAGAAACTATATTGGCAATAATATAAATTTAACACAAAATGATACGTACACAAATGCCTTAATAATAGACTGATAATTTTAGGCAAAATTCTATCATTGAATTTACTTAATATGCTTAATACTGAAAAGCTAGACTTTTAACTAACAAAGTCTAGCGATAAATTTGCATAAACAGCTTTTGAGCCGCGCTGAACCTTGCAGAAAATTTTCTTGAAATATAAAGGTCTATGTGAATAAAAACTATTCTTCAAATAAAAGAACGTTAGATTTTTTTTGCGATAATTCGACCACCTGTTTACGACCATCGAGTTTGTTTGTCGCGGTAATTTCTAAGCTTTTTCAGCATCCCCTTGACCAAAAAGATTGACTTGATAGTCAAACTCTTAAATTTTTACGAAAGCTTTAACTCTTCCAGTAAGTCATGAATTTCCGCTTTTAATTCTTTATCCGAAATTTTATTACAGCTTATTTTAGCTTTTTCTAACGACTCAATAGCGCCTGCTTGATCATCTAATGCCACTTTCATTGTCGCGATAGAATAACTAATAGACGAACGGAAGTCTTTGTCGTTAATCGCTTCAGCTTTTAATAAAGCTTGCTCATAAATAGTAATAGCTAAGGGTAAGTCATCAGTAAAGTCAGCAAGTGTTTCCCACTGCACAGGATGGTCTTTATCCGTATTTTCATTCTCTTCGCAGAGTTGTTTTAGTTCGGCATAAAAACCATCGAATGTAGATTGGTCTTGCTCTTGAGCTGCTGCCATTAAGTGATCCGCGAAAAAAAGCACTTGCTTGTATATTTTGGTGTTCATGCTGCGACCTTTGTCAGTTGCGTTAACTTGCGTTAAGTTTTGTGATTAACAATATTCAATCGCTAATTATAATGCTTTTATAGCCACCAACCCCAATTTATTCGCTCAGTAGCTTAAAATTTAACAGAGTAAATTAAATAAAGCCTACTCATTAGCGCCTAGGGTTATTTTATCTCTGCTTTAATAACCGCGCAGGTCTTGAAGTGTTTGGTATCAATTAGATTACAATATTTAGCTTATTGCGTTTAATAGTGTGGTGGCGGTGGCTCTACTTCTTCTTTAGCGTCTTGCTCTGGCGTATTGTCTTTAATTCTGTTGGCAAGCAATGATACTTGCTGTTTTAGCTCTGCAAGCTGGCGTTGATGTAGTGTTATTTCGTGGTTAAGTTGTTCGATTATGTCGTCTTGAAAGGCATTGCGGCTTTCAAGCATTTCGACGGCTTTGTTTAATTCGTTAACTGATTTCACTGTTTATTTACCTGCCATAATTCGGCGTATCCTGAGGAACTTTCGGTGATTACTTGGTTATTATCTCTAAAAGCGACGCTATAAACAACTGCCCCAGCCGGTCTAATATCATCACGTGGTAAAACACGCCAACTGGTTAGCCGTTCGCCTGTAGCAATATCCCATACGCTAACCTTACGAGAAGGTGCGCCAGTTAATAACTTAGTGCCGTCAGGTGAGAATTGCACTGCACTAAAAATCTCTTGGCGATTAAAATATTTTAATTGGGACACTAACTCACCGGTTTTTAAATCCCAAATATTGGCTGACTTTTTACTGTCAGCGGTAAAGGCATAGCGTGCTTTAGGATCAAGCGCCACCATAGTCACGCGGCTAGGGTGATTAAAACGATAAATAACTTGTCCCGAAACGGTATCCCAGACATAAGCAACAAAATCATTAGAGCCAGAAATAGCCACTCGGCCATTAGGCAGCATATCGATCGCATTAATTTTTTCTTGATGACCCAAAAACTCTAAGCGGCGGCCATTGGCAATGGTGATGTGTACGACTTTACCGTTACTCTGTCCAACAAGTAAGTAGTCACCATTATTTGCTACGGCGACATCACGAATACTAGACTCAGTAATTGACCAATACCCTTCTGATTGGCCATTTTTGATATTCCACAGGGAAAAATCATGGCGATTAGCGGTTATGGCATGACTGTTATTATCAGCAATATCGGCCACCAAGACTAAATTATCAGCACTATTTTGCTGTTGCGACCAGTTATATTTCAGCGCGTTTTTGTCTAAATCCCACAAGCTAATGCCGTGATGAATGGATGAGACAACACTGAATTTAGCGTCATTAGAGATATTTGCCGCGTAGGCTCCCTCTACTGCATGTTGCCACCTTTTTTCTGGTGCTTGGCCAAGAGGCTGACAAGCTGTTAGCAATATCAACACCAATAAAAACAAAAGCTTGGCTTTAAGATTAGTTAAGTTACAGTTCAGCAAAATATTAATACTTTTTTCTTAGGGCATTTATCGTTAGTATAAGCCGCATTGTTTCACAATTCACACATATTTAAATGACTTAGCGGGAATTTCTGACTGAGTAGTAAAACGGAGATAGAAATGAGATTTTTTAAACCAACGGTAGTCGCTATTGCTTTATTATCAGTAATGGGTTGTCAAGAACCAGTTAAGCAAGAAGAACAAGCCGTTGCGCTTGATACAGAAATACAAAAACAAGCCTACGGTTTAGGTGCTTCAATTGGTATGTACATGGAACGTAACCTAGAAGAGCACGATAAATTGGGCTTAACTTTAGATAAAACACTTATTATTCGTGGCTTTACCGATAGTATGGACGGTAACTCTCAAATTGAACAAGAAGACATTCAAGCCTTGTTGATGAATTTAGATCAAGCAATGAAAGCAAAGCAAGCCGAGCAAGCTACCGTAAGTTCAGAAGCAAGCTTAGCTGAAGGTCAGGCTTTCTTGGCAGAAAATGCTAAAAAAGAAGGTGTGCAAGTTACTGAGTCGGGCATTCAATACGAAATTTTAACCGCAGCTGATGGTGATAAGCCTGTTGCTACCGATACAGTAACAGTGCATTACAAGGGTACTTTCCTTAATGGTGAAACTTTTGATAGTTCATACGAACGTGGTGAGCCAGCTGTTTTTCCACTTAATCGCGTGATTTCAGGTTGGACCGAAGGTGTACAGTTAATGTCAGTAGGTGCTAAGTTTAAATTTACTATCCCTGCAGATCTAGCTTATGGCCCAAATGGTAACCCACCACGCATTCCGGGTAACTCTGTGCTTCAGTTTGATATTGAATTATTAGAAATTCAAAAACCAGAAGCCGCAGCGCAAGTTGGCGATAAATAGCTAAGTAAAATTTTATAGCTTTTTGTATAGTAAAAACCAACCACCTAGGTTGGTTTTTTTGTTTTTAATCCTGTATTAATCCTGCATTACTACTGTATTACTACTGCATTTAATTAGGCTAATAAGATAGCGGTAAGTGCTCAACGTACTCAGCAATAGCTAAACTTGAGGTCAGCCCGGGTGAGTCAATAGCCAATAAATTAATTAGTCCGGCTATGCCATATTTGTTTTCATTTTGAATGCTAAAGTCTCTAAAACTTTATTGTACGGTTTGTAATTTTGGCCGAACACGGGCGTAATTAGGCTGCAATTTTCCTCTATGCTTAATACATTTAATCTTAGGTATTAATGGGCTAGCGGCTTATTAGTGACAATAGAGATGTTATGATTTTTGCTGGTTTTTTACAAAATTGTTTGATTTTTCAGTATTATTGAATACGTATGCAAAGCATATCTAAAGAAAAACCCATCCCTTATATTAATAACGTTAACTATAAACAATAAAAGTTAGTTAGAAAACTAACAATAAAAATATGTCACAGATGAATATTAGGGGAAATAATTATGCGTACATTTAAGCGGAGTAAGCTTTCAATAGCCTTGCTTTCTTGTGGTTTTATAATGTCTTCTGGGGGGCTTTATGCACAAGAAACTGTTGAAACTACCTTAGAAACAGAAAAAGTAGACGTAAAAGACAACGCCAACGCCAAAGCAAAAGTAAAAGCCATTGAAGTTATTGAAGTTACTGGTTTTAGACGTTCACTTATTGAATCTATCAATCAGAAACGCTTTGCTGATACCGTATCAGAGCAAATAACGGCCGATGACTTAGGGGCATTACCCGATGTTTCTATGGCAGACGCTTTAACACGTTTACCCGGTATTTCTGCTGTAAGAACAGGTGGGCAAGCTGCTGAAATTAATATCCGTGGTATGTCAGGCGGGTTTGTATCGACCACCCTAAATGGTCGCGAGCAAGTCTCAACCAGCGGTCAACGTAGTGTTGAATTTGACCAATATCCTTCAGAACTTATTTCACAAGCCTCCGTTTTTAAATCACCCAAAGTATCACTCATTGAAGGTGGCGTGGCAGGTACAGTTGAATTAAAAACTGCCAGTCCTTTGAAAAATGAAAAACAACATTCTTTTAATGTGAATGCTCGTGGTATGTACAACGATTTAGCCAGCGATGTGCCTGATGCTACATCATCAGGTCATCGTTTTAGTGTTTCATATCAGGGTAAATTCGCTGATGACACCTTGGGTATTGCGCTTGGTTATGCACGTTTATTTCAACCCAGTGCCAGCACACAGTTTATCGGACAAAGCTACAATAAACTTAGAGATGTAGACGGGGTAGAAAACGATACAAATGGTCCAACAAAAGAAAACGGTATTCACCTTAATAAAGAATATGTCAGTGAAGGTTTTGAGTTGCAGCATAAAGGCGGTGAAGAAACCCGTGACGGTTTTGTTACGACTATTGAATGGCAACCCGTTGATAATTTTAGGCTAAAGGTTGATGGTTTTTATTCTAAGTTTGATTCTGAAGAATTTGCCCGTGGTTATCGTGTTAAATTGGACGGTGGTAGTGCCGCAATAGGTAATGCCACTATTTTTGATAACTCTGTCATAGGCGGTACGTTTAATAGAACCTCTAATAGTTCAACGCGTGTTGAAGTTGTTAATGATGACAATAGTGATTCTGATGAAGTAAAAAGTGTCGGTATCAATGCAGATTGGCAAATTACTGACAACCTTAATATGGCGGTAGATTTATCTTATTCATCAGCCACCAGTGATTTTAGAAATGGTTTGATTTGGGCCTTAGTCGCCGATGATGCTAATGCAGCAGAGCCAGAATTTGATAATAATGTCTCTATAAATTACTTATTGAATGGCCTAGATTTACCTGATGTGAGTTTAAATCAAGCCGATGCGCTAACAGATTTAAACCGTGTTATGGTGACAAAATACGGCATTTATCCTTATATCAATTCAGACGAAGTTACCGCTGCTCGTGTTGATTTTCAATACTCACTTGATACTGATTATATTTCTTCTATTGAATTTGGTGCTCGTTATTCAGAAAGAAAATACAGTAACGACCGTTCAGTCTTTGAATTTGGCAGCGACAGTGGCTTTAATTCGAAAGAAAAACCTTTAACGCTCACTGAAGATATGGTCTCAGTGGTTGACTGGCAAGGTGACTTTTCTTATTTTCCAAGCTATTTAGCACTTGATCAAGATGCAGTGTTAAATGCTTGGTTTCCTGAGGGGGTTCCTCAGCCGGTTCAAACCTGGGGGAGTGCTGCAAATGGTGTTATCAATGGTGACCCATTAGGAAAAAATTCAGACTGGACCATGAAAGAAAGTGGTGAAGTATTTGAAGATATTTTCGCGGCTTATATCATGGCAAACATTGATACTGAAATTGGTAACATGTCAGTAACGGGTAACTTTGGTGTTCGTGTTGTTAGAACAAAACAAGCATCTACCTCATTACAAGATGTTGGCTTAACAAGGGTAAAAGATGCTTACGGCGAAGATGTTCTGGATGCAAATGGCGATGCTGTCGTGCATCCTAATGCAGATTTAGGTGCGCAATTTATTACCGATGACGCAGGGCTAATCAACCAAAAATATGCACCAAGTATCATCAGTAATACTTATACCGATTATCTCCCTCAAATGAATTTAAATTTTCATCTAACCGATGATGATCAAATACGTTTTGCTGCGGCAAAGGTAATGAGCCGACCTAATATTGATCGACTAGCTTCAAACAGTAGCGTGAATATTAATAAGGTAACAACTGAGAGAGGTACTTACGCTGAAATAAGTGGTAACGCTAAAAACAGCCCTCATTTAAAGCCGTTTTATGCCAATCAATATGATATTTCTTATGAAAGATATTTTACAGAATCGGATGGTAACTTTGTTTTTGCCCTTTTCTATAAAGACATAAAGTCGGCAGGTATTGTTACCCAAACGATCAGTGAATATGACTTCGCTGGTAATGGTTTAATTGTCCCTGATGAATATATTGACCCATTAAGCGGCGTGCCATTAGAAATTCGCAATGGTAATTTTGAAACAGCGTTTAACGATGATAAAGGTGGTTATATAAAAGGGCTTGAAGTGACATACACGCAAGTTTTTTCATTCTTACCCGGTTTATGGTCTGGCTTAGGACTGAGTGCAAGTTACTCACATACTAAAAGTGAAATTCAACAAATTTCAAAATTAGGGCAACAAGATTTACCTATCTCACTGCCAGGCTTATCTGAAAATGTTCTACAAAGCACACTATTTTGGGCTCATAAAGGTTTTGAAACGCGCTTTAGTGCACGTTATCGAGATGAATTTGTTTCAGAGCAAGTCGCTGTCGAAGCACAAACCGTTAATTACGACGATGAATTGGTCATCGATTATCAGGCTTCCTATCAAGTTAATGATAATTTAGGTGTTGTTTTTCAGGTAAATAATTTAACCGACGAACCCACCAAAAGTTACTTTGGCGTACAAAGCCAAACAGGCACCATTCAGTACTTTGGTCGTCAGTTCTTTTTAGGTATGACGTACGCGTTGTAGAGCCCGTTAGTTATTAGCCATGAGTTATTAAAGTGAATGAAATTATATTTTCAAATAAAAAGAATCTAATAATTTCCGTATTCATTTCGGTATTAGCTCGCCAATTATCTCTTTGGAGTAAATGTTATGTTTAGTCAAAAATCGGTGTTAAGAATTATTGTCTTAGCATTTTTATCAATAATACTGGCCGCGTGTGGCGGTTCAGATTCTACCGAGTCAGGTAAAGTATTACTTAGTTGCGATGTGCCAATGGTTGCCGACGCAGCTGGTACAAGTTGTGTTGCGCCCGAGCCTATTGTTTGTCCTGTGCCAACGGTACCAGATGCATTAAATGAAAGTTGTGTGGTTGGTATTGATCCCAATGCACCTGTCCCTGTTATTTTCCCTCAAGAAAATCAGGCGTTGTTGTTTTATAACCGTGCTGACGGTGAATACGACGACTACAAAATGCATAATTGGAATAGTGATGAATGTGATGCTTATGCAGAAGATTCTTTAGCGCAAAGCTGGGATAGTGGTTTAGTTCATACTGGGGTTGATCCCGTATATGGCGCGTATTGGCTATTAAACCTAAAAGAGGGTCACAATGAATGTGGCCACTTTATTGTTCATAAAGGTACTGATGACGCAGGAAAAGAATTTGGTGGTGGTGACTTTAAAATGCCACTGTTTCAAGATGATGAAACATACCAGCGTATGAACTTTACTTTTTCAGGTGTAGCCTCTATTTTTGAATACCCGGTTGTATCCTTGGGTAAGCAAGCGTTAGCAATAAATGATTTTTCAGCACATTGGATTGATAGCAACACCTTTACATGGGATGTGAACTTTGAACGGGTAACATCGGTTAAATTACATCATTCAGCGACTGCTGGTATTGGTGGAGATGAAGCGAAGCCAAATGTTATCACTGGAACGGTTGTTGAGTTAACGGAAGTTAATTTAAGCGACGAGCAAAAAGCAGCTGCACCTTTAGTTGCTGACTGGCCTGCATTTTCAGGTGATTGGTCTGTTGAAGAAGCAAAAGCTATCGCTAAAAACCAATTAGTTTTAGTTGGTTATAACGCTGAAGGGATTGCTGTGGCGGCAACTTATGTTCAAGCTGATTTAGTACTTGATGACCTTTATACCCAAGGCGAGGCTGATGCCGATGAAGCAACGTTAGGCGTGGTTTATGAAAACGGTAGCATTAAAGTTTCAGTGTGGTCTCCAACCGCTCAAACGCTTAAATTAAATCTTTATGATGCGAATAAAAACATGGTTTCAAGTCATGATATGACTGAAGATTCAATGACAGGTATCTGGAGTTATACCGGCGATGCAAGTCTAGACCGTCAATTTTATCGTTTAGCATTAACGCTTTACCATCCACAAAATAAAGCGATTGAAGAAATTGAAAGTACTGACCCTTACTCAGTAAGTTTATCAACCAATGGTGAATACTCTCAGTTTGTTAACTTATCTGACGAAGACTTACAACCTGAAGGTTGGGAAGGCCACTTAGTATCAACTATCGAAAACTACGAAGACGCGGTAATTTACGAAGGGCATATTCGTGACTTTAGTGCACAAGATGAAAGTACTTCAGTTGAGCATAGAGGCAAGTTCTTAGCCTTTACCGAAATAGACTCTGCGCCTATGTTGCATCTACAAAAATTAGTAGCTAATGGTTTAAATACATTCCATATGTTACCTGCTAATGATATCGCTACCATTAATGAAGATGCAGCCAAAATTATCGATTTGGACAGTAGGGTATTAGCATTATGTAAAGTAGATTCGGATGCTCCACCTTGTTATAAAGGTCTTGACGAGCAATCATTACGTTCGGTTTTTGAAAGCTATTCACCTTTTTCAAATGAAGCCGCTTTACTGACCGAAGCGATGCGCAATACTGATAGCTTCAATTGGGGCTATGATCCTAAGCATTTCAATGTACCTGATGGCATCTATGCTTCAAACCCTGATGGCGTAACACGTATTAAAGAAATGCGTGCGATGATCAAATCATTGCATGACATTGGGTTACGTGTGGTTTTAGATGTTGTCTATAACCATACAAACTCTGCCGGATTATGGGATAACTCGGTACTTGATAAATTTGTACCCGGTTATTATCACAGTCGTGACGTGACTACAGGCGCTGTTCAAAACAGCACCTGTTGTAGTGATACAGCCCTTGAACATCGCATGATGGACAAGTTAATGGTCGATTCACTAAAACAGTGGACTGCACAATACCAGTTCGACGGATTCCGTTTCGATATTATGAGCCAAGCTTCTAAAGCGCAAATGCTAGCAGCTCGTGACGCCGTTCAAGCGATTGACCCTGATAATCATTTTTATGGTGAAGGCTGGTACAAAGACTCTCGTGGTTTCGAACGCGCTGATCAAGAAAATATGGCAGGCACAGAAATAGCCACTTTTAACGATCGTATTCGTGACGGCATTCGCAATGCAACTTTATTTAATAACGAAAGTGATTCAGGTTATTCATTTGAACAACAAGACATTGTGAAATTGGGCATGGCAGGCACACTAACTGACTATGTATTGAAAAACTTTAATGGTATAGACGCAGCAGGTAGTAGTTTCGGTATGTATGCGAAAGACCCTGCTGATGTTATTAACTATGTTTCAAAACATGATAATGAAACCTTATGGGATAACTTACAGTTTAAGTTAAATCCTGAAATGGCGAACAGAGAACGTGTTCGTGCACAAAACATCTCACAATCCATTGTATTATTGTCGCAAGGTATTCCATTTTTACAAATGGGTGGTGACTTCCTTCGCTCTAAATCTTTAGACCGAAATACCTATGATGCTGGAGATTGGTATAACTTAGTTGATTTCACTTTTGAAATTAACAACTGGAATAAAGGCTTACCTCTAGATAAAGGCAGCCGAGATGACAACTATTTAGTTGCATTAGCTTCTAGCCCATCAAGCACTGTTTCAATGACTGACATGTTGTTTGCCTCGAATGTTTTCAATGAATTTTTATCGATTCGTTCAAACAGCTCATTATTTAGATTAACAACCGCGGAAGATATTATTAACCGTGTTGGTTTTCATAATATAGGCAAAAATCAAACACAAGGTTTGATTGTAATGAGTATTGATGACGGCACAATCCTTACTGATCTTGACCCTAATTATGACGCGATAGTCGTTCTGGTAAATGGTAGCAATAGCGCACAAACACATACTATTGCCTCAGCAAGTGATTTTAGCTTACACCCTTTACTCATTGACTCAGTTGATGGCGCTGTTGCTAGTGCTAGCTTTGAGCAAGGTACTGACGAAGGCAGCTTTACTGTTCCGGCGTTAACGACCGCTGTTTTTGTCAAAGTACAAGGGGAAACGCAAGGTTCAGGTTTATCAGCTTATGCAACAGCAGGAGCACCTGATGTTGTTCCTTACGGAGATAAGGTTCCATTCGTTCGTGGTGACATGAATGGTTGGGGTGAAGTCGATGGCTTAATCTATCAAGCTGATGGTATATACCAAACGAAGATTACCCTTGCTGCAGGAAGTTACGGTTTTAAAATTGCTTCAGGAGATTGGTCAACAATTAACTTAGGCGCACCAAGCTCTGGTGGTGAAGTAGTAGAAGATGAAATCTTTAGTTTATTGCCTGGTAGTAATGACAATTTAAGCATTACTATTGCCGTTGATGGGACTTACATCTTCACGCTTGATTCTTCAGATACCAGTGCACCTACTTTATTGGTAGAAAATGAAGAACCGTTTGTTGGAACACCGGTATTTATTCGTGGTGACATGAATGGCTGGAGTGAAGATAATCCACTAGTTTATGTGGGTGATGGTAAGTACCAAGTTACGATTAGCATGGCTGCTTCAACGCCTAACTTCAAAATAGCCTCTGCTGATTGGTCTACAATCAATATGGGCGCACCAGCTGATGATATGGAAATATTTGAAGGTGAAGTGCAGTTATTATTGTCAGGTAGTAATGATAACTTCAGTATGGTCTTTGCTGAAGACGGAGATTACACGTTTGTGTTTGACGCATCTAACTTAGCTGAGCCTACATTAAGCATTTTTGCCGCAGAAATGTTTGGTGCTACACCCGTATTTATTCGTGGTGACATGAATGGTTGGGGGGAAGTTGATTTACTCAACTATGATGGCGCAAGCAGCTACTCTGTGGAAATAAACCTAACTGCTGGTGATTATGGATTTAAAGTGGCTTCGGGTGACTGGTCAACTGTCAATTTAGGGGCTCCGGCAGATACCAATGTTGTTACTCTAGATTCACCATTAGTATTAGTACAAGACTCGCAAGATAACTTGAGCGTAACAATTACTGAAGATGGCGTTTATATCGTTACAGTTGCTGGGCCTAACCCGCAAACACCAAGGATAAATATCAGTAAAAAGCCGTAATTAAGGGGTTATCTAACCTTAATAAAGGTTACAGCTAAACAACGTTAAAAAGCCTTCTCCTGGTAGAGGGTTTTTTTATACCCAGAATAAAATTTTTATCTCTGAAGGTGTTAGATTTTTTCTTTCAAATAAATTAACTAGCCTTGCTATGCCATATTTATTTTCATTTTGACTGCTAAAGTCTCTAAAACTTTAGTGTGCGGTTTGTGATTTTGGCCGAATACGGGTGTAATCAGGCTGCAATTTATTAGCATCAATTTCAGGGGGCGTATCGTACTATTGCCTTAAAAAACTTAGCTTTTAGTATTGGGTCAACGTGGTAGTCAATAACATCGATGTATTGCATGTCAGGGCCAAATTTAAGGTGCCCAGCTATAGTTAACGAAATATGAATACCCGAACCATTAAACTAGGTATTGGATAAATAAGCTGTTGAAATGGACTTTTCCCCTGATAACTAAAATAGTGTTCACGACAGTAGTATATCCTTGGAATATAGTGCTTTGACGTGTCCTCAATGGCATGATCAACCTAACTGCATGCAAACCAGTACAGTTAATTAACCACGAGCAGGTGAGCTTAAAATACTCTCCTTGGCTGTGCTTAATTACCTCAAAGCCTTGTGCTATTGCTTTCGCCGAAACAAACTTTGTGCGGCCAAAAATATTGCGCTTCAGCGAGTAAACTTTGCATATGGCTATGCACGTCGATAATGCCAGTTGATGGTGACAGTAGGGCAGTAGATGCCGCTAAAGCGGGTGTTGAGCACTTTAGCTGCGCTTTACTTTGCCAAGTTCAGTCATCTAGGCCATTAAGTTGTGTGCTGTAGAATAAACTAAGTATTAAAACCTAAATCACCTTTCACAGCTAGCGTTACTTTAATTCATCCCTTATTGAATAAGAGTGGTTAATTAAGTGTATAAATAAACCCACCCTCTACACTTATGGCTACCTCTATTTTATTTCCTACTTTTCTAAAAGCTATATCATCAGCCATCAACTCAGGACTTTGCCAGATGATCGTTCCCGTATATTTATCTACTACTTTTAGAGATCTGTTCGTTCCTGTGTTCGTGTTACCCTCTAAACTACTACTATTTAGATAAATTAAATTTCTACATTCTTTATCCCACTTAAAACACGGGACAATTTCATCATCAGTAATGTTTTCGTTATTAATAATAGTGTTATGTAAACTATCAATTGGCTCTAGTTGGAGCGTAACAGTATCTAGTATTTTATACTCTCTTCCTAAGTGAATATGGTTATATATTATTAGTTCCATTTGTTCATCATTGTCGTACTGAACAAATGAATAATCTTCTGCTTCATTCATAAGTTCGCCACTGATTGAATCATAAAGCACTTCTACACTTAGATCAGGTTTGATTTTGAGCAAGCTCTTTGAACGCCTACTTGCAATATATTTAGGTAATCCACTATGTGGACTAATGTCATACTTACTGTACTTGTTACTATCTACAGATGGGACTTCGTAAATGATTTCACCCGTACTTGCATTTATCAGATTATCATTGCTAGAACTACCAAGTGATAATAAAAATTCACCAAAGTTTTTGAAATCAAAACTATTGTCAGTTGTAACATTTGAATTCCAATATTCAGAATAAGCTAAATCAATTTTTGATAAACTTTTACTCCCACTCCAAAGATAAGAAAATAGTTCACTATTCTCTATACTCACTGACCTAATGTTCTGATCTTTTAGTAAGATCTGTGGCTCAAAGCTTTCTTTTACAGACGCAATATATCGCTCACTGTATGTTCCAAAATAAAACAATTCACCTGTACTAGTCCAATCCACAAATTTATAAATATTACTCTTTAGAGTATTGGAATTAAATACTTCCCTGAACGTTCCTTCACTTAGCTTTGTTGCGAAAAACCTTTGTTGCGTGAATTCAGAGCCTGTTACAGCTTCTTTTCGTATGATTTCATCAATTCCATCACCGTCAACATCTAACACTGCAACTAAATTCAATGGAGATTGGAAACTAGTTGGTTTTTCCCTCGATATAGTTTCAACAGCGACTGTCTGTAAATTATCTATTTTAATAATCAAAGTCTTTGTTGCAAAGTTTTCTGAGCTATCTCTATAAGAAACAACAAGTTCTTCAAATCCATCGTCGTAAAATTTTCCGACAACTTGATCACTTAACACATCATAGCCTTCTAATAATGTCATAGAACTATTATCTCCAAGCAAACTATGCCAAGTAACTTGTGCACCATTATAGTCAATCACTTCACATATGCCGTCGGCATTGCTGTCAATCGTTAGAATGGATGCAGATGTATTTACATAATAAAGTGTTTCGTCATTATTGTAATCTAGTACACGATTTGCGTAGGCAAAGTCGGTATAACCATCACCATTGAAGTCACAAGCTCTAGTATAATCAAAGTAAAATCTATCTATTGTTTTTTTTATAACTTTTGACTTTATGTCAATTACTTTAGTATCGTCACCATAAGCTTTTTGAGAAAATATGATGTCTTTCTGATTATCATTATCATAATCGATTAATCTAAATTTCAAGTAACGTCCAGAGTTTTCCATACTTAAAAATTCATGTTCTTCAGCTGTTAGACCGTCTTTCCAAAAAATATGGCTAGTTGCGATATTATCACTATTCCTAGTCACACTAGAAAACCAGAAGTCATCTACTCCATCGTCATTTGCATCATAAATGCCTTGATATTGGGTGTTTTTCTGATTTGTATATAAAGATACATGCTGAACTTCTAATTTAGTACCATCTAAAGCTAGCTTGCTTAGTATTTCACCACCTTGATAAAGGGTGCTTATATTCTGTGTGCTTTGTATTATTGCAGAATCAAAAAATGAACTAAAATCAAATGAACGCCATGTAGAATCAGTTATTGATGTGAGAGTGGGAACTGTTTCTGGTTTTAAAGAAATACTATTTTTGATAATGGTGAAGTTATCAGAATTTTTAATATAGACAGCAAAGTTAACATCCATATCATAGCCGAAATTTGGTATAGCTCCATCCCAAGTAACATGACCATTATCATCAACGACCATATTCGATGGACCATATTTTAATTTGTATTCGAATGGCCCATCAAGTTCATCATTATCTAATGCGATATGAGCATTAAAATCATGCCCTATATAATTATCAACTTGTACATAGCTTATTGATGGTTTAGGTGTATTTTTAAGTACTCTGATGGACCCTTCAACAGATGAGACCTCTTCTTCTAGATCATGAACAGTCAATTTAATGGAATATATGCCAGGAACATCAGCGGAAAACGTAACTGAATGATCTGAATTAACTTGCCACTGACTACCATCAGGACCAGACAGTAACTCCCATTTGACAGTAAGTGGGTCAAAGTCAGGATCTGTTGATTTTATAGCAGTCAAATTAAGTGGTAGGTTTCTATCTATTTCTAATAATTCAGGAAAGATAATTGCTTGAGGTGCGTGGTTAATTTGATCGTTACTATATCCATCAAAATTGCCTGTTAATGGGATTGTTACAGCTATATACTCGTCAGAATAAGTAAATGTGAGATACTCCTGTAGTTGAGCAACAAGCTCAATTTCTATATTTGCCGATATTGAAAGTGTTAACCTATTAGGGCTACTAGGATCTTTATTTCCAATATTAGATGTAGAAACAGTTAACTTTCCTGAATCTGATATATAAATATCCCCTTCATATTTTATCCCCCAATCTGAATCATATTCATAGACATTTAATTTTACTTCATCAAACCATAATTGTTCACCATCAACCTCCATTATTAGGTAAAATAAAGCGGTGTAATCGTTTGGTAGCTCAAAGTATCCGTTAATTGTTGCATATTCATTAGTAGAAGTGTCTAACATGGTAATGTTTGGGATAACGGTTACCTTAGAGCCATTTATAATAACTCTTAAAGTACCATTAACCTCAGTACCATCAATCAAGCACTTGTTATAAAACACTTCAAATTTTTTGTTCTGCTCCACTTCTTTACTTGTAACTGTACCGCCAATACAACTTACATCATCCCCCATAATTGAATTGCTATTTTCACTTAAAAAATAAAATTGTGAATATGCATCACCAAATGCCAGCATGTTGAGAACATCTAACGACTCAGTAATATTGATCATTGTTTCAGAAACATTTGAATAAGAGATTATATATGTCTCACGTTCACCTGAATAAACAGGTTTTTTGGGAGACCAAGAATTATTATTATTTGAATTATCGGTAGGTAAAGTATTATTAGTAGACGATGATTCACCACCACCACATGCTAGTAACATACAACAAAGAAAAGTGACGAATGAAAGCTTGAACATGTATTTAATCCTTTAAATATAGTAATGAAAACAAATAAAATTATATATTGTGCTTAAAACAAAAGCTACTTTCGTGATTTTATAATTTACTTTCCTTCTAAACATTGATGATTAGTACAGTTATTGACAGAACTCCAAGGTCAAGCTCTTTCCATTCCATTGAATAAACATTGCCTTTACGTTGGCCGGTATAAATTAATATTTGCACTACGTCTTGGTAAATTTGTTTTTCTTCTTTCAATGAATCAAAAAGCTTGGCTATTTCTATTTTACTTAGAAATCTAGTTTTAGACTCAATGCGAACCTTAGAGATTGTTGAAAACGGATTGCTCTTAACTAACTCGTGACTCGCAGCAAATTTAAACATTGCCCTAAGTAATGCAATTGAAGCATTAAACAAAGCAGCAGTTAAGTTTGCTTTTATATCATCGGTAATTCGTAAGGCAATAGCATGAGTGAAGTCTTTGGCTTTGTATTTTCCAATTCTAGGTTTTACGAGCAGCTTCCATGTTCGGCTAAAGTCTTCTAATGATTTTTTTTACGTTCACCGACTTTGATGCGAGCTTGAAAGTTTTCTTCGTATTGCTCAAACAGATCAGTGGTAGATAAGTACTGTATAAGCTCTTCGCGCTTCTTCTCAATAGGATTAACACCATTTTCCATTAACAAGATATTTTCACGCGCCTTTTTACGTGCTTGCTCAATGCTATTAGCAGGGAGTCGTCCTAAAGTAACCCGAACATATTTATCATCAATTTTTTTGGCAACAGAAAAGGACTTAGAGCCAGTTGACGTTACTCTTAACATTAACTCGGGAATTTTGGTGTCTCGATATTCAACTCGACTGCTGTCGGGGGATTTGTAAATTGTTTATTGCGGCGATAGTAAAGTTGAAGCGCTTATTCATATTACTCCCTCGCATGGTCGGTGATTTATTCTAGGGATACTCTGGGAATACTTTAAAGGTGTATTTTGGTCTATTTTCGTTAATATTGAAAATCCATGTGTTTGCCTACAGCTTTTGTGTATTAACGTTGGTTAATGTAAACACATTATTTTAGGTAATAAAAAAGCCTTACCGAAGTAAGGCTTGAAATGCTCGCTATATGGTCTAGTAAACTAGCTTCTTTTTATTAATTTCTTTATTATTATTATTATTGTTTTTGTTTTTATTATTGTTTTTCTTTAGCGCGGGACATTTATAGCAAAGGCTTTTTCTCTGTGCAACAACTTTAATAGAGCATATATTCCACGAATATCTTCGTATAAGGGATGTGTAAATTGACAACGCTCAGTCTATTTTTTTGTTATCTAGGTGTTGATTAAGCTAAAAGCTAAAGCTTTAATAAATCATCCTTTTTAAATCGGGGTAAAAAAATGTAAAAAAGTGTTACAGATCAAGTTTTAACGTGAGTATGGCCTAATGAAAAAAGGTGGCTAAAAATACCTTTTCTGGTCAACCACTTAGGGCCTGTGTGAATATATTTTCACTGTTTTATGGCTTTTGCTGCAAAATATAAAAAAATAAATTTTTTATATTAGTGTAATTATTTTTACTAAAAATGATTGCACCACTAAAACGGCAATTTATTGGGTTAATGATATGTTCTGTATCTGGCTTTAGCTAGGGTGTACTAATTAAACTTTATGAGAGTATTTTGCCCTATGGCAAAAATAAGGCAAATTTTTATCAATGCCGTAAGCGTATATAGATTTGATTTGGACATAGATCAATAAAATTTGAAGTGTTAGAATGCGCGCATACAAATAGCGGAGATGAATTTTCATGACTGAATTAAAAAATGATACGTATTTACGTGCGCTATTGCGCCAACCTGTTGATTACACACCTGTTTGGATGATGCGTCAAGCTGGACGTTATTTACCTGAGTATCGTGAAGTGCGCAAAGGGGCTGGCGATTTTATGTCGGTTTGCCGTGATGCTGATTTAGCTTGTGAAGTTACCATCCAACCTTTACGTCGCTTTCCTCTTGATGCGGCGATTTTATTTAGTGATATTCTCACTATTCCTGATGCTATGGGTTTAGGTCTGTATTTTGAAACAGGCGAAGGACCTAAATTCGAACGGCCAATTACCTGTAAAGCCGATGTAGATAAAATTGGTATTCCAGACCCTGAAGGCGAATTGCAATACGTTATGAATGCAGTACGCACGATTAAAAAAACGCTGAACGGTGATGTACCGCTGATTGGGTTTTCTGGTAGCCCTTGGACCCTTGCCACTTATATGATTGAAGGTGGTAGTTCAAAGGCTTTTACTAAAATCAAAAAAATGATGTTCTCAGAGCCAAAAACATTACACTTATTATTAGATAAATTAGCTGACTCAGTTATTTTATATTTAAATGCCCAAATTGCTGCAGGTGTGCAATCGGTAATGGTATTTGACACTTGGGGTGGTGTTTTATCACCTCGAGATTATAAAGAATTTTCATTGCAATATATGGCGAAAATTGTTGATGGTTTAACTCGTCATAACGATGGCCGCCAAGTGCCGGTGACATTATTTACTAAAAATGGTGGTATGTGGTTAGAAGATATCGTTGCAACAGGTTGTGATGCGGTGGGTCTTGATTGGACCATTGATATTGAAAATGCCAAAGCGCGTGTTGGTGATAAAGTGGCACTGCAAGGTAATATGGACCCATCAATGTTATACGCGCCATTACCAAGAATTGAGCAAGAAGTGTCAAAAATATTAGCAGGTTTTGGCGAAGGTGGCACTGGCCATGTGTTTAACTTAGGTCACGGTATACATCCAGATGTAAACCCAGATCATGCGGGCCACTTTATTGAGTCGGTTCATCGTTTGAGTAAGCCATATCATAGATAAGCTGTATTTGTGAACCTAAAGTAGTTTAGTTTATTGTATCTAAAGGAGCCTGAGGCTCCTTTTTTTTCCTTGAAATTATAATGCAATGGCTTACCTTTAAAATTCAGCTAGACAGTTTATAATCAGTTGCTAAATAGGGTTAAAAACTGATTTTTTATATATTTAGGCTTTGGTTATTGCTTTTAGATTAAGGTATGCTGAGATAGTAAATTGATTCTAAATGGACATGACAATGATCAAAAATAAAAACTTTTTATCTCTGTTGGCAATAACCTTGTTATTTAGTGCTTGCGGTAGTAGCTCAACCGACAAGGATGAAGCTAAAACAGATAAAGCTAATGAGACGATAGCGCAAACTGGTCAGGAAAATAATACCCAGCAGGCAGAGACTACACTTATTGATACTCAGGTAAATACTAATAAAGCATTAACAGGTCATCCTATGGAAGACACAGCAGATAAATTGAAAGATGGATTTAATGGCTGGCAACGTGGTCGTGTGCAGTTTTTAAACTTAGAAGGTGGCTTTTACGGCATTATTACCGATTCAGGCAAAAAATTATTGCCAATGAATATGGCAAAAGAGTTTGCGCAAAATGGGGCTATTGTTCGAGTCAAAGGCAAAGTAAAAGATGTTATGACCATTCAGCAATGGGGCACACCTTTTACGATTACCGATATTGAGCTTATAAAACCAGGCAATAAAGTCAATGACGTCGACATGTAACCTTGATTAAGCAGCAGTAATAGGCAAGTGACTCGTTATTTGCCGCTTATCGGTAAGTTATTGGCACATAAGTGGCTGAGTAAATAACGTTAAGGTTTTACCTTGGTCACTGACTTGTACTTGATATAGGTTACGATATTGTTGTTCGGTAAGCTCTGCGACATCGAATGCACTGAGTAATGCCGACAATTGTGGCGTGGTGTTACTGTGGCCTACCACTAATACATTTTCTTTTTGTTTAAGTAACTTCTGTGCAAACTGACTCAGATTTTTTGGCAAATATTCTTGTATGGCCAGCTGTTGCTGTTTAGCAAAGGGTGCCGCTGTTGCCATGGTACGTCGGTAGGCTGTGCTATATACATGTTTGATTTGTGTGTGCTCAAGCATAGTAGCAATTTGCTCTGCTCTTAATTGACCACAAGGGGTCAACTTAGGATCATCCTGCACTGCTTGTTTTTCTGCATGTCGAACTAAGTAAATACTAAAGCTATCTTCAGCAAGCGTTGGTAAGACAAAAAAATACAGCGAAACCAGTAAAGGATATTTCATAATTTTTCACTTTAATGTCCATAAAAAGTAGGGAGTAAAGGCAAAGCGATAGAAGCCTTGCCCTTGGTTTGTGTTTAAAAAAGTCGATTTAGACCATTTAATGCCGCCACCCTAAAGGCTTCTGCCATGGTGGGATAGTTAAAGGTAGTTTCAACAAAATATTCAATGGTATTGCCACCATTAGTTTGTTGCATGATGGCTTGACCAATATGTATGATTTCTGCGGCATTCTCACCAAAACAATGAATACCTAAAATCTCTTTGGTTTCCCGGTGAAAGAGAATTTTTAACGAGCCGACTAGGTTATTCGATATTTGTGCCCTAGCCAAATGTTTAAATTGCGCGCGGCCCACTTCATATGGAATTTTTGCTGCTGTTAGCTCTTGCTCAGTTTTACCGACAGAGCTAATCTCTGGAATGGTATAAATACCCGTAGGAATATCAACAATAAGTTTTGCTTTACTATTGCCATCCAGCATTGCGCTGGCGCAAATTCTCCCTTGATCAAACGCTGCACTGGCCAAACTCGGGTAGCCAATAACATCACCCACCGCAAAAATACCTTCCACGTCGGTTTGATAAGTATCGCTGACTTTCAATTGGCCACGCCCATCAGCTTTTAAACCGGCATTCTCAAGTTTTAAATCGGCGGTGTTACCTGTGCGACCATTGGCAAATAATAAGCAGTCGGCGCGCATCTTCTTCCCCGACTCTAAATGGACAATAACTGAATCTTTACTGGTCTCAACACGTTCAATTTGTTCGCCGTGGCGAATAACAACGCCGTTATTCCATAAGTGATAGCTTAACGAGTCTGACATTTCGTCGTCTAAGAATGACAGTAGGCGATCACGGGTATTGATCAGGTCTACTTTGACGCCTAAACCGCGAAAAATACACGCGTACTCGCTACCTATCACACCCGCACCATAGATAATTATTTGGCGTGGCGAATGTTCAAGCGATAAAATACTGTCTGAGTCATAAACTCTAGGGTGCGAAAAATCGACATCATCCGGATGATAGGGACGAGAGCCGGTGGCAATCACTATTTGTTTGGCTGTGATGATATCGATTGAACCATCAATACGTAATACTTGGAGGGTGTTTGCATCAATAAATGATGCTTCACCGTAAAAATGTTCAACTTGGTTACGGTTATAAAAGCCGCTGCGCAAATGGACTTGTTTACGAATAACGGCAGATGCGTGACTTAAAATATCTTGGAAGGTTAATTGCTTGGCATTTTGTCCGGCATTAAATAGCGGATTAGAGTTATATTCAATGAGTCGGCTAACCGATTGACGTAACGCTTTTGATGGAATAGTGCCCCAATGAGTGCATCCGCCACCAACATTATGATAGCGTTCAATAATGGCAACACGCTTATCACGCTTGGCTAAATTCATGGCGGCGCCTTCGCCACCAGGCCCTGTACCTATAATAATGGCGTCAAAATCATAGCTTTTAGCAGCGCTTTTTACTTTTTTATTTTCAGCTTGTGCTTGTTTAGTCAACGGTTAACCTTTTAATTCCTGCTTTAAGGAGAAAAATTTTAGCAGGAATTAAATCTAAGGTAACTATTTTTATGCTAGTTTTTCTACCATATTTTGCCAGCTTCGCTGTTGCTCAGCTAATCTTCGCTTAATTTCTTGGTATTGCGCCATGACCTCTGAATTTTCAACATCAGCCAGTAATTGGTCACGTTTACTGGCAACTAACGCTTTACGTACCGCATAAAATTCGTTGATCTTATGAATAAGCTCATCGTACTCATGTTGCAATCTTTCTAGCATCTGCTCTGCGTCAGGGTGGGCCGCTATCTTTTGCTGACTACGTAATAAAACCATAGATAAACGTGCCTTTTCAATTTTATCTTCAGGTGTCACACGTAACTTTGACGTCAGTTTTAAGTGAGCGCAGCCTTTAATTAACCATTTTGTTGGATCAAACTGCCACCAACGAATGCCATTACGATAGTCGTTTTCGAAGATATGATGGTAGTTATGGTAGCCTTCACCAAAAGTAAAAAAGGCTAGAAAACCATTATCACGAGCGGTATTTTTTTCAGTATAGGTTTGCTTACCCCAGATGTGCGCTAATGAATTAATGAAAAAGGTCGTGTGGTGACTTAACACTAAACGCAAAAAGCCAAGTAATAGTAAACTGTTAATCATATCACCGTGCCACAAACCAAATAGAATAGGGACACCAAAGTTCATCAATATGGTCAGTAGTAAATAATGCTTATGTTGCCAAACCACCACCGCATCTTTTTGTAAATCGCGCACATTGTTATAGTTATTGTAGTGTTCAGGTTGATGATCTCTTAGCATCCAGCCGATATGTGAATGCCAAAAGCCCAACTTTGCTGAATAAGGGTCAATATTATTTTTATCAACATGTTTGTGATGAATTCGATGATCAGAACACCAATGCAAGGCACTATTTTGCAAAGCAAATGCACCACCTAGCGCGTAAATCACTCTTAATGACCAATGAGCTTGGTAGGTTTTATGGGACCAAAGCCGGTGATAACCGGCCGTAATCGACATGCCGCAATAGATAAAACAAATCGTTGCTGCGGTTATTTCTGTGGCGTCAAAGCCATGAGTGAATGCACGGTAAGGTACTGCTATGGCAGCAAATAAAAAGGTAATGCTAAATACAAAAACATTTAACCAAATAATAGGTGGTTTATTCATTGATTGTCCATCTAAGGTTAATCACCGAAAAGTTTTTCGGTGTACACATGTACGCTATTTTTAACTTTACTCGATGCTGAGTCAAGTGTTGATGGCGATTTTTTAGCTAACATAAAGAATAAAAATAAGAATATCACAGAGTGGTTAACATCTATTAACTAGTAATATTAACTATTTTCAGTATCATATCAAGCTGATTACAGGCTGAAATAATTACTAGGTGCATGACGATGAGCGGTATTCGAGCATTACAAAAAGAAAAAACACGTCGACAACTCATCGATGCCGCTTTAGGGCAACTCAGCAGTGAGCGGAGTTTTTCTAGCCTAAGTTTACGTGAAGTAGCAAAAGAGGCAGGTTTAGCGCCAACCTCATTTTATCGCCATTTTTCTGATATGGACGAATTGGGTTTAACCTTAGTGGATGAAGCGGGTTTAACCTTGCGTCAATTAATGCGTCAAGCAAGGCAGCGTATTGACAAAGGGGGGTCGGTGATCCAAATTTCTGTGCGTACGTTTATGGAGTTCATTGAAAGTAACGGCAATATTTTTCGTTTGTTACTACGCGAGCGTTCAGGCACGTCGAAAGCATTTCGTGCTGCAGTTAATCGTGAAATTCGTTATTTTACGCTAGAGTTGTGTGATTATTTACAACAGGCTAATAAACTTGATGCTGAAGTGGCTTATCTGCAAGCCAATGCTGCCGTAACCATTGTTTTTAGTGCCGGCTCTGACGCACTAGATTGTGATAAAAAAGATTTAGCAGAATTAGCACAACGAACAATTAAACAGCTTAGGTTTATTGCTCGTGGTGCATTTGAAATTGGCGTAGGTAATAAAAACCGCAGCGAACAGCGCAGTAGTAGCGCTAAAGACGAGACAAAATAACACCCGTTTCTATATGGTGGGTATAAGGGAATTGGTCAAATAAAGCAAAATGCTCAATTTTATGGGTTTTAACCAATTCAGTTAAGTTATCACGGAGTGTCTCTGGATTGCATGAAATATAGATAATGCGCTCAAAGCGACTCACTAATTCAACACTATCAGGATCTAGCCCAGCTCGAGGAGGATCAACAAGCACAGTTTGATAATTGTAACTGGTCAAATCAAAACCTTGTAATCGTCGAAATACCCGTTCACCATTCATCGCCTGACTAAAGTCTTCACTCGCCATTCTTACAATATCAACATTGTCGAGTTTGTTAGCAGCAATGTTAATCTGCGCAGACTTAACTGACGTTTTTGATATCTCTGTGCCTAATACCCGATCAAAGTTTTCCGCCAAAGCAATGCTAAAGTTACCATTACCGCAGTAGAGCTCAATTAAATCACCGCCAATATTTTTAGTCGCTTGTTGGGCCCAAAGCAACATCTTTTCATTTACCTTAGCATTAGGTTGAGTAAAGCTATTTTCAACTTGCTGGTAATGAAACTCTTTGTTATTCAATGTTAATGTTTCCATCACAAAGTCTTTGTCTAAGACCACTTTTTGCTTGCGAGCTCGACCAATAATATCAACAGGAGCTATTGCAGACAGCCGAACTTTTAATTGCTGCGCCTGCTCAATCCATTGTTCATCTAACTGTTTATGATAAAGCAAACTAATCAATACTTCGCCACTAACAGTTGATAGAAAATCAACTTGGAATAAACGTTGGCGTAATACTTCGTTAGTTTTTATATCCGCTAATAGTGCCAACATAAATTGATTTATAAGCACACTGGCAACAGGAAAGTCATCAACCCGATATTTTTCTTTTGTTTCACTATTAAACATAATGTAATACAGATCATCACCGTCATGCCAAACTCTAAACTCTGCACGCTGGCGATAATTCAAGCTTGGCGAGGTAAATATTTCAAATGCTGGTAATTCAAACTGAGCAAAATTTTCTGTAATATTTTGCTGTTTTTCGTCAAGCTGCTGTTGATAATTATCGGGATGGATATGACTAAACATTGAAATACCTTGTTGAAAGTGGAGGTCGTTAACTGATGATGAAGTCGAGACTTTAGCGATTGGCCTGCTTTTATTTCTTAAACAACGACTGTATCTTAGAAGCACGGCTTATTAATCACAGCCTCTAATAAAAGCCGCTATTTTATAGACTATAGATAAGTGTTGATAGACTTTGTGGTCAGTAATATTAACACATTTGAGTTTAATATTATCAAACGCATAAAGTAATTCTCCGATTGCTTGTATAGTAGTAAAACAAAAAGCCTGTAAACTTATCATTTACAGGCTTTAATATGACTAGTGAGTAAGAGAGTTAAACGACTTCTGTAAATTTTATACTCTTACTACTTAATTGGTCGGTTTTAATAATCAACGTCATGCTGAGGTTTTATTCAACAATTTGCTCTGGTCGTTCTTTTGCTTCACGAACTTTTAATGTTCTTTGTTGAAATTCACTATCATTTAATGACAAAACCGCTTGCTCTGCATCTGCGGCTGATATTTCAACAAAACCAAATCCGCGTCTTTTTCCAGTATGTTTGTCTTTCATCAATCTTACTGATTGAACTTGACCATACTCAGAAAACAACTCTCTTACTGCGGCTTCGTTAGCTCTATACGGTAAATTGCCAACATAGAGTGTGCTGATGCTTGTATCGACTTCTTGTGCATTTGTTTCGGCTTTTCCAATTAAGGGCGCGATAAATGCACAAACAAAAGCAACAACGGCAACACTCATACTTGTTAATTCGAATACACTACTGTTAGCTAAAAAATATATAGCAACAGAAAATACTAACGCAACAATTAGCGTTAATGCTTGAGGAGACTTCATAATGGATACCTAATTATTATTTTATAAAAACTTAACTTGCAATTCTATGTTACCCACCTTTTAGTAATGTGCAAGAATAAGTGTGATTTTCATGCAATTTAATAAGGCAAGTATCTATTAATACTATTAACAGTAAGATTTGCGACTTAGTAACCGCTATAGAATAGCGTTTTAGTTAATAATCTTTTCTATTATGGCTATTGTAGTCTTCTTATCTAGAGTAGAAGTTATAAACCTTGTGATTAATCAATAAAAAGAACTACGTTTTCATATGACTTTATACGGGTCGAATGCTATTTGAACGCTCTTAGCTCAATAAAAGCACCAGGAGTATAATTAAAAAGCAAACAAACATTAAATCGCAATTTAATGCTAATTAGCTGTTGACGTGAAGCCAGAAATCTCTAGAATGCGCTCCAGTTCCAAGGGGTAACCCAAACGAACGGTTTTAATAGCTTAACTACTCTTTATAAGAGCTAAACAGTTAAGTTAACGTTTTAAAAGTGAGTTTGAATCTTCTGAAAAGAAA
>NZ_JACGVA010000066.1:0-188838 GCF_014076985.1 Colwellia sp. MB3u-8 | reverse complement strand
AAGCCAGTAACTAAGCTTACCATCGATTAATAACTACCTATTTGCCAATCTAGCAGTAAAAGTAGTAGAAAAAATAGAGCTCATTAGCACATAAAGTTATCGCTTTGTGCGCTAATTCATTTCATTAACTCAACACTGCAATACACTGCAATTTTTTCGCCACTAACGATTTAACAGCTCGGCATTACTTGGATATTTTTGCAGTAACTCAACAAGTTTACTCGCACCTTCTGTGGGTTTAAGACCGGTAAATGCTCTTCGCAAGGTTTTTATATTGTCGAGATCCTTAACATTTAACAGCAGTTCCTCACGGCGTGTACTACTTTTAGCCATATCCAAGGCAGGAAAAATTCGCTGTTGTGCAGCTTCGCGTGATAAAACAACTTCCATATTACCCGTGCCTTTGAATTCCTCAAATATCACTTGGTCCATCCGGCTGCCGGTATCAACAAGTATGGTGGCTAAAATAGTCAGTGAGCCACCATGCTCAATCTTTCTCGCGGCGCCAAATAATTTTCGTGGTATCGCCATCGCGCTAGCATCAAGACCGCCCGACATAGTACGACCACTGCTTTTTTGATTGGCATTATGTACTCTTGTCAGTCGAGTTAAAGAATCAATAACAATCATAACATCATGACCTTCACCCGCTTCCTTACGCGCAATATTAAGCAGGTTATTAGCAACACGAACGTGTTGGTCATGGTTTTCATCCGTAGAGGAAGCATGTACTTGTGCCGACACGCTGCGCTTAAAGTCGGTCACCTCTTCTGGACGCTCATCAATAAGTAAGGCATAAAGCTTTATTTCGGGATAAGCTGTCGACACTGCTTGGCAAACATCTTTTAAAAGCGTGGTTTTTCCGGAGCCTGGCGGAGCTACAATCAAGCCTCGTTGACCCCTGCCAAGCGGTGTAAACAAATCCATCGCTCGCATGGAAAGTTGCTCAGAGCCTGATGCTAGCTCAATACACTGATAAGGATTAATGGCTACGCCATTTAAAAAACGCTTTTGTGGGTCATCACAAGATGCATCTTTAACGACTTCATCCACTTGTTTGGGTATTTTTTTTCTTTTTACCGGTAATGTTAATATTTTTCTTGTCATGATATCGCTTTATAGCTCTAAAGAGTGAAGTGTCTTTAACCTCTGTATTTTAGTCTAAGGCAACTAAGCGGGTATTATACCCATACAATATTAGCTACCTGCTCAGGTTATATTTTATTAAAATGGCTATTAGCCCACTAGCGAAAATTGATCAATATTTTCAGCTGTTATCTTTAAAATCAAAATCTACATTAAGCTTAAAGCGCTACCGCTCTAATTGCCCTACTACTGCCACCGAAATAGCCATAGCGGTGTAAATTAAAGTAAAAAATTCCGCTGTATAATCACAGAAAATCATTTTTTTTAGCGAACGTTTTTATGTCGCCAAAATAAATTAAGCGCTAAGGTAGTATTTTTATAGCGCTAACTTTCGTATTAAAGTCATGGTTAGATAGAGTCACGTTGAAAAGCAATTACCAGCAGATTTGAGGATTTATGCCCTCATTATCAATGACTATTTTATCGCTTCACTTTACTCATTTGACATAAGTGAATTTTAGCGGCATAACTGTTGATTTTTAAGGCCATTTTTTATCACTTAGTCGACTTGTTTTTATTGTTCAGGATGACATTGAAAAAAGCTGAATTTAATATCGTAATGGGTTAATTTGCTCACAAAAGTCAGCAACAAAGGGTTGAAAAATTCAAATATCATTGTGATAGCAATAAATAACTTCACGCTTTATTTCTCAAGATGTAGGTATAGGTTTAGCTTCATGCTTTGCCAATAAATCTGTTGAAAAAGAAGTAACTTGACCACGTCCAGTCGCTTTAGCAAAGTATAATGCCATGTCTGCATTGCTTAGTAGTTTATCTAAAGTCGTACCATGTGTTGTATTTTCGACAATGCCAGCACTAAAACTAAGTTGAGTAATATTTTTTTCTGGTGTCAGTATTTCACAAGCTTTTATGGAATCTAAAACCGTATCAATCAGCGTACTTAACTCTGCGCCAGTGCGCGTGTAACTAAATACACAAAACTCTTCTCCACCAATACGGGCAAAATAACAGTCATTATCTAATGCTAGTGTAACTTTTTCAGCAAAACGCTTTAGTACATAATCACCAAACTCATGGCCATAAAGGTCGTTAAACTGTTTGAAATGATCAATGTCGATTATGCAGATAGACCCCTTAGTATTATTTTGGTTTTGGTTTTGGTTTTGGTTTTGGTTTTGGTTTTGAATGTATTCATTAAATTTTTTGAACATAGCTCGACGGTTGGCAATACCAGTTAATGAGTCGGTATAGGCCATTTTAATCAGGCTCTTTTCTTGTTTTTCCATAAGAGAGGCATAAGCCTGTAATGAATATTCTAGTTTTTTCAGCTCAGTTATGTCCTGACCAAGAATCATGAGTTGGTCTTCATCATAATCACTCATGGTAACTTTGATGGTTTTACGCGTGCGTTCATCTTTTAACTGTATGGTAAATGCATAAGAGCTTTGTGCATTTACAGCTAAGACTTGCTCTCTAGAGAATTGTTGATATTTACTGTCAAATAGGTTGAAAATGGCCTCACCACATTCTCCTATGATCGCCTTAAACTTGCTACTCGAATAAGATGGGGCTAATGTTTGCTTGTTACATATTGCAACGACAACGTCTAATTTATTTAATAAATCAAATCCCATGGTTATTACTCCACGACAATTAACGATTTTCGAGCAGCTATCAAGCTAGCTAACGCTTTGATATCCTCGTCTTCAATTTTAAAATTGTTCAACGTAGTGATAAAAATATTGACCACTTCATTCCATTCAACTTCAGTTATCTTAAATCGACTATGGGCTGATTTGAGCTTTTCATCATCATATTCACCTGGGCCTCCCATCATAGCCGCCAAGTATTTTGTTTGGTGCTCGATTAATGCCTCCATACGAATAGGTTCAAAAATATAAGCGACAATATCTGATGCTAAAACTGCATCGTAAAACTCACCCACAAGCGGATATAAAGTGGCAAAGCCGCCGTATTTTTCAAAATAATTTATTGACGTCATTTAATGTCCATATCTAGTTCTATTGCTAGAATTTATCCATAACTAGGAAGCCTAATATTTCGCTAACTAAGTGACTATTTGCTCTTTTCAATGAATATGACAAGACTAAAGCTTGTTATATTCATCTTAACCCGCAGCACTATACTTGATAATACACTAAGCATAAATAAGACTTAAGACTAGCTTGACGTCTGCCCAATACTATAAGAACAGAACAGAAAATAAAGTATAAATATTAGAATGACATCACTGGTAACTTTATTCAACACCATTCTAACCATATGTTTGTATCACAAACCAGCGGCAACAAAGGCAGCACTGACAAGTTTTTGTGCATCGCTGATAATTAACTGTAAATGCGCATCATCAATAAAACTTTCTGCGTATATTTTATAAATATCTTCAGTGCCTGACGGGCGAGCAGCAAACCAACCATTTTCAGTACACACTTTAATGCCACCAATAGCGGCATGGTTACCGGGCGCATGTGACAATATTTGGCTGATTTTCTCACCCGCTAACACATCAGTGGTAATAGCATCCGCGGTTAGTGCCGTCAGTACCTGCTTTTGTTGCAAGTTAGCGACCGCCTCAACACGGCCATAACAGGGCTCGCCTAATTGCTTAGCTAATGCTTGATATAATTGGTAAGGGTCTTTGCCGGTAACGGCAAGCATTTCAGCTGCTAGTAAGGCCATCACAAAACCATCTTTGTCTGTGGTCCAACAGCTGCCGTCACGGGCGATAAATGTCGCACCGGCGCTTTCTTCACCGCCAAAGGCATAGCTTGCATCATGTAAACCATCAACAAACCATTTAAAACCGACAGGTACTTCTGAAAGAGGACGGTCAATAAGCTTAGCAACACGGTCAATTAGCGAACTAGAGACGAGTGTTTTACCTATTTTACAAGTTTTAGGCCAGTTTCGGTGAGTCATTAAATAGTGAATAGACACCGCTAAGTAATGATTGGGGTTCATCAAACCACCCGTTTTAGTCACAATACCGTGGCGGTCAAAATCAGGATCGTTGCCGACGGCAATATCAAACTTGTCTTTCAAAGCAATTAAGCCTGCCATGGCATAAGGTGATGAACAATCCATGCGAATTTTGCCATCTTTATCTAATGGCATAAAAGCAAAACTTGCATCAACCACTGGATTGACTACGTCTAATTTCAAACCGTATTTTTTGGCGATTACCGGCCAATAATGAATACCTGAACCACCTAAAGGGTCAACACCAATATGTATACCTGCTTTTGCAATCGCTTCCATATCAACTACTTGGCTTAATTGCTCAACATAAAATGTGATAAAGTCTTCACGAGTCAGTAATGCAGACTTTAGTGCTTGGCTGTAATCAAGGCGTTTAACATCAAGCAGTTTATTCGCAATTATTTCGTTCGCACGCTGCTCAATAACTTGGGTTATGTCACCTTCAGCTGGACCACCATGAGGGGGATTATATTTAATGCCGCCATCGCTGGGTGGATTATGCGAAGGCGTGATGATCAAACCATCAGCTTGGCTTGACTGGGTTTTATTATGGACAATAATCAAGCGTGAAATAACCGGCGTTGGCGTAAAGCCATCATCGTCTTGAATAACAACAGGGACATTATTGGCGATCAATACTGAAATAGCAGAAGCAAAGGCCGGTTCAGATAACGCATGGGTATCTTTACCTAAATAAAGTGGCCCATTAAAGCCTTGCGCTAAACGATATTCAGCGACTGCCTGACAAATAGCTTCAATATGCTGCTGATTAAAGCTTAATTTACTGGCATTACCACGATGCCCAGAAGTACCAAAAGTGACTTTTTGCTCGGCAATGTCAACATTAGGTGTTTGTAAAAAATAGTCGCTAACCAAACGACCAAGGTTAATTCTATCTATCGGTCTTGCCAGTTTGCCTGCATGTTGATGAATGGTCATTTAATTTCCTTATCCCTTATAAAAATTTAAGCCGTATACCTTACTTGATCACCGATTAATATCACCATGATAACTAAAGTAAATCGCGAATGTCTTCTACATCTTGCTCGTTATAGCCTAATGCTCGACTGACTTCGGTCAACATCATTTTTTTACGGGTAGTGTTTGAGTTTGTAATCACCCAAAATGGGCTTTCTGGGATCTGACGAGGCTTAGTACTGCTGCCACTAGCCACTAATTCTGCTTCACTGGCCGCAAAATATAAACGGTCACGACCTCTGATCTGACAAGCGACTGAAAAACGCTGGCCGTGCACCCGATGTAATGCCGCTAATACCAGTAAAAATCGACCTACAGCGCCACGCTGCATAGCCAACTCTTCTCTATTGATGTAATGAAATACTGAGCCATTAACATCAACCTTTGCATCAGCTACTGGCTCTTCAACAACTGCTTCTACAATTTGTTCAACAACTTCTACTTTAACGGCAGCTACAACCTCAGCATTGTTTTGGCTGGGTAAGTTAATTAGACGACGTAATATCGACGAGGCACTTTCGCCAATATACTGGGTATTTGAGGCAATATGTTGATAAAGTTCTTCATCTATTTCGATGTTTTTCATTGATGACCCTAGGAAAATTATGATAGATCGCGCCAAGATTATACTTGCGTTGATAATAAGTCTCTATAGTGGATTAACAAATGATGGAAATATTTTTCAAAAAGCCAGTGGCTAAGCTATTGAAATTAAATGTTAGCCACCACAATCAGCGCGCTCAAATCGATATAGCACTTGATTTTAATAAAATTTAATTTAGATTTTATTACCTCAAAATGTAAAAATAAGCACAGTTTTATCCCTTAAATAACACGATAAGAGAGCCCAATGGCAAAGCTTTTAAACTATCAACAATCTGGCAGCGGTAAAAACATTATCCTTATCCATGGTTTATTTGGCCGCTTAGAAAACCTCAATATGGTAGCAAAAGCCTTAGCGGAAAATTATCGAGTCACCAGTGTTGATGTCCGTAACCATGGCGACTCATTTCACGATAGTGTGATGAACTACTCAAGCATGGCACAAGACATCATTGATATTATGCAGCACCTAGCCATCAATAGTGCCGTAGTCTTGGGGCATTCTATGGGCGGAAAAATAGCCATGGAATTAGCCCTTACTGCGCCAGCGCTAGTTGAAAAGTTAATTGTTGCCGATATAGCCCCAGCTGAATATCCACCACACCATAAGCAAATAATTGCCGGCTTAAGGTCACTTGACTTTACCACGATAAAACAACGTAAAGACGCGGATAAACAGCTCAGCCAATATGTTGACAATCTAAGCGTGCGACAATTTTTATTGCGCAATTTAAGCAGCCAAAATGGCCAATTTTCTTTTAAATGTAACCTTGAAAATATAGCAAAAAATTATCCACAAATAATGAAAGCTTATCAAGGTAGCAATAGCTATCAAGGGCCCACCCTGTTTATCAAAGGGGCTAATTCTGACTATATATTACCCGAACACCGCACAGCAATATTACGCTTATTTCCACAGAGTCGTGCCCGCATTATTCAAGGGGCTGGGCATTGGTTACATGCTGAAAAAACGCTTGCCTTTAATCGCAGCGTTGAAGGTTTTTTAACAAGTTAATTGATCTAGCGCTAATACCAAACAGTATAACTTTGTATAATTAGCGTGATAAAATTATTTTATGCTCAGACTCATAGGCGCTAAAATAGCAAAATAATGCTGGCAAAGTGGTTACCCAGGTAACAAAAATAATGTCTTTAAAAGCCGTAATATGCTATAGTGCGCCCTGAAAATTTTAGGGTTAAATATGTTAGCAGAACACTTCGAATTAATTGAAACCATTGGGCTAAATTTATTTTTTGCTTTTATCTTTATTTTCATTGGCTTATCAATGCATGATGTGATGAAAAAAAACGATGTACCTAAGATCGGAAAGATAGTTGTTTATTTTGTATTATTTTTAGGGTGTGCTGGATTTATCGCAAAAGGCATCATTCAGTTTATTTGGGAAAGCCAAGGCGTTGGGTAAGTAAGTAATAAGATGGCAAAAGAAGTAGCAGATTTAACGACCATTGACTTATTTAGCGATGAAAAGCGACCGGGGCGACCAAAAACGAACCCCCATTCACGCAGCGTGCAAGTAAAAATAAACAAACGCAATCAGGTCAAGCGCGATAAGAACAATGGCTTAAAGCGAATAGAGTTTAAATTACATCAAGATGTATATGAACGCTTAGACGCTTTAGCAAATGATAAAGGTGTTAGTCGAAGTGAATTAATAGAAGCCCTATTAGTTCAGTCGCTTGATACCAACGATATTAAAGTTTAGTTAGCTATAAAAAGGTTAAATTGATGGCAATTGTAGGTTTATTTTTCGGAAGTGACACAGGTAACACCGAAGCCGTAGGCAAAATGATCCAAAAAAAATTGGGTAAAAGCCTTGTCGATGTTAGAGATATCGCCAAAAGTACCAAAGAAGAAATCGCTGAGTTCGATTTAATAATTTTAGGTATTCCTACCTGGTATTATGGCGAAAACCAATGTGATTGGGATGACTTCTTACCTGAATTAGAAGAAATTGATTTTACCGACAAACTCGTGGCTATTTTCGGTTTAGGCGATCAAGAAGATTACTCTGAGTACTTCTGTGATGCGATGGAACCATTGCGTGATATCGTGGAATCAAAGGGCGCGATTATGGTTGGTCACTGGCCAACCAAGGGTTATGAATTTGAAGCCTCTAAAGGCTTAGTTGACGAAAACACCTTCATAGGTTTATGTATTGATGAAGACCGTCAACCTGAACTAACCGCCGAGCGCGTCGATACTTGGGTTAAACAAATTTACGATGAACTATGTTTAGCTGAGTTAGCAGACTAACGCTTTAACCGTAAACTACATTGTATTGAAAAAGCCAGCGGTTAGCTGGCTTTTTTGTTGCTATTATAGCTAATACCAATCTCACCATTATCTGATCATTTTTATTGGTTAAAACAACCCACTACTGCGTTATTTATTTAATAATTAGCACAACTAGTTATTAAAATAAATGCCTTATATTTGGCCATTTTCCCTGCGTATAAAGTAGACTACCTAATGAATGAAATTGATATAACAAAAGCGGTTATACGCTTGCAGCCAGCCATCTGTTTCAAGGTAAATACACCTGTAAGTTGTCATTGATGAAATCGACTTAATAGCTCAAACTTATTTTAGACAATCTCTTGTACGATTATATAAATCTAGGTATAAGCATATAAATTAATTTTTAACCCTGCATCTAAAAACAGCCTAGCAAACAAAAAATGCAGCCATAGTAGCGCATAAGCGCTTCAGAGAAAGGTAATGGCGGTTGTCTATCACTATAGTCCAAGGCACTTAATAGTTAGCACTTAGCAATGCTGCGCCTAATTAAGCTTATAATGATTTGATTTTAATAATTAAACTTAATTAATATCGTGAATTTTGCTATCATGATTTTCCGATGGTTTAGTACTGATGTTTCTAATGAAAATATTTATTTTAAAATCAATTTTGTTATTCTTTTTAGTGCTTCCTCAACTGAAGGCGTTTCAATCACCATCGGCAATTGAAAACATCACCTTTTATACGGAGATTTATCCGCCAGCCAATTATTTAATCAATGATGAACTCAAAGGCATTTCAGCAGATACGTTAAAAGCTATTTGGAAAAATTTAGACATACCTGAACAGGAAGTACTGTTAGTGCCATGGGCACGTGGCTATAAATTTACTTTAGATAAAAGTAATACCGCTTTATTTACTGTGTCTAAAACTCAACCACGTGAAAAGCTATTTAAATGGGTTGGGCCTTTTTTTCATTCTAATCATGTCTTATTTGCCAAAAAATCAAAAAACTTTAATTTTTCCAACTTACAGCAAGTGTTTAATCATACTGTGGTAGCGGTAAAGGATGATATTTCCGGTATTTCGCTGCGTAAAATGGGTTTTCCTGCGTCTAGTCTTGCAGAAATTTCACAACTAGAACAAGCCTTTTTGTTGATGCAATCAGGTCGTGTAGACATGATGGTTACCTCTATTCATGCTTTTGAGCATTTAGCGAAAAAAAGCAACTTAAGTACTAATGCCTATGAACAAGTTTGGCAGGTCAACAAAACAGGTAATTACTTGGCATTTAATATCAATACACCCGATCACATAATACAAAGCTACCAGCGAGCCTTTGATAATATTGCTAAGCAGCGATTAACGATTAAACAACAATATGACTTATCTCCAGCTGAGTACTAATTAGCACGTTTTTTAGCTATAAAAGGACGTTAGTGATAATAATTTTTTTTCAGCTACTAATTTTCATGGTTAAAAGTGACTTGGCCAGTCTCCTCTAAAAAAGCCTTACCTGATCAGGTATAAGATAAGTATTTCAGCAAACGACTTACCTTGATTCAAGCTCGGTTTATCCTTGTTACTGGCTGGCAGTGTTGTAGCATAACAATGCTGTCCTCTGTTAACAGTTAACAGTTAACAGTCACTGTCACTGTTAAGCTAAATAAGTCGCAAAAAAGAAATATAATGTCGTCGCAACACTGATCACAATAACAAAACCTCTAACCTGCTTTTGTGGTAGTTTGCGTGATATATTCGCCGCCATATAACCTCCTACTAACGTGCCACATAACAAAATAGTACCTTCATACCAAACAATAAGGTCATTATAAATAAACAAGGCGATGGCAATTAATGACACGGCCGCTGACACTAATAATTTCAATCCATTCATTACATTGATGTTGGTATAGCCCGCTAATGCTAAATAGCTGAGTATAATAATACCCAATCCCGCGTTAAAAAAACCGCCATAAATAGACACGCCCAAGAGTAGTATTAACAGTAAACCCCCACCGATAGCAGATGCGTGTTGGTGCTTAGTCGCTATTTTTTTAAATCCTGCATTCAGCTGAGCACCAAAAATAAACAGTACAGTGGCAAATAATAACAACCAAGGAATAGCGACTCGAAATAGTACTTCTGAGGTTTGCAGCAAGAGCCAAGCACCAAAAACACCCCCCATTAAACTAATAACGATGATGAGCAAGAGTTCATCTTTATGCGCAGCAAGCTCTTTTCGAAAGGCATAAGTGCCGCTCATATAACCGGCGCACGACGCAAAAGTATTGGTCGCATTAGCCATAATAGGAGGAATACCGACAAAAATAAGCGCGGGAAAGGTAATAAAACTTCCACCGCCGGCAATTGAGTTAACAACTCCACCAAAAAAACCGGCAAGAAACAAAAACATTAATTCAAATGACATGATGAATAATAAGCCTATAAAGATGAAAATGGGTTAAACGGTAGCATATTTTATTTCAGCCCCGCAGTTACTGGCAAGTAAAATACTTGTATGATGTTCAATCCTAACCTGATTTCATCCATTTGAATATTATATATAATGACTGTTTGACTAATGCTTGACTACAGTTTCATCACTGAATAATAGAAATTATCGACAATTTTTCGCTAACAACAATTTAGTCTACTATTACTCTATAAAGCTTACCTATAACAGCGTAGGATGAGGTAACTTTAGATATAAATTAGGGCTGCACTTAACGTGCACTAACATAAAAAATTATGCAACTAACAGCAAAAGCATCACTGACTAACGCGTTACTTATTTCTATTTGCACACCGAACTTTAAAGGTGATGAAGCAACCGAGTCACTTGCAGAGCTTGCCCGCTTAGTCACCACCTTAGGCTTTAAAGTCGTCGGTACACAATATCAAAAGCTGAGTTCTACCCAAAAAGTTAATGTACTCGGTTTAGGAAAACTGGCTGAAATAGCGCAACTCACCGGTAACAAGGGTGTGGTTGAAGGTTTAGAAGAGGATGAAGATTTAGAAGAAGCGGAATTCACCCTTAACCCTGTAAATGTTCCATCGGATAACCTACCGTTTGCCTGCGCTGATGTGGTGGTCTTTGATTGTGATTTAAGCCCATCTCAGCTACGTAATGTCGAGAATCAGTTAGGCGTAGAGGTGTTTGACCGTACTGGCATTATTATTGAAATATTTAGTCGCCATGCTCGGACCAAAACAGCGAAATTACAAGTTGAAATTGCTCGGCTTAATTATGTTGCACCGCGCCTTCGTGAAACATCAACGGGTGATAAAGAACGTCAAATGGGTAAAGGCGCTGGTGAAACCACACTAGAGCTAAACCGCCGTGCAGTTCGCGACCAATTAGCCGAACTCAAGCGTGAGTTAGTCAGTGTTCAAGACGAAATGAAAGGCCGACGTAGCCAACGTTCTGAGCTTTTTTGTGTCGCTTTAGTGGGTTATACCAATGCCGGCAAGTCATCCATGATGCGAGCCATAACCGGTAGTGATGTCGAAGGTGAAAACAAACTTTTTGCCACCCTTGACACCACAGTTCGTGCCTTATATCCCATCACTCAACCGCGAATATTAGTGTCAGATACTGTCGGTTTTATTAAAAAATTACCACACGATTTAGTCGCCTCATTTCATTCCACTTTAGCAGAAGCTCATGATGCATCATTATTGCTGTATGTGGTTGATGCTGCCGATCCTTCATTTCGTGCACAACTCGATGTCGTGCATGACGTATTAGAAGAAGTGGGTGTTGAAGACAGTAAGAAATTACTGGTACTCAACAAATCAGATCAACTGAGCCTTGAGCAACAACAAGCGCTGATGGAAGAGTTCCCTGATGCTATGATGACTTCAACCCGTAATCCCGCTGATATCAGTAAATTGCATAAATATATTGTTGGCGTTGCACAGGACGAGATGATTGAAGACGAAGTTATTATCCCCTATACCGCTAAAGGTATCATAGGTGAAATTCGTGCTAATATGAGTGTTATTAAAGAAGAATATGAGTACAGCCATATTAAGCTTACCGTACGTTCAAATGCGATCGATTTAGAAAGATTAAAAAAGAGCATGCTAGGTTTATCAACTGATGACTCATAAAGCATAAGTCCTCAGGCTAAGTCGTAAATGCTAGTGCATCCACGGCACAGTAATTAACTGTTATCACGGGAACACATTAAGCCATGTGTTCCCGTTTTTTGTCTACTAATCAACATAAAGCTCACGCCTTACTTTACCTTAGCCGACTTATTAGCATAAATGATTGAAATTTTAACCTCAAGTCTGAGTCACTTTACGGCCATTATTACGTTGATTTTTTTCTGCGAATATAGAGTTTTCTATTGAGCTTAGCGACAGTTTCGCCTTGCGCGGTCTGGGTCAAAATATCGGCATTTTATCAATTTAGACATTACTCTATATAGATGCGTCGCAGGCGATTCTTGCTAGTTTAAAATAACCAACAAACCGTTCATGAGGTGACCAGGATGAAAAAATTACAACACTGAATTGGAGATGCAGCTAGGGAGATTCTATAGTGGCAATGAGGCGATGGGATAGGCAAATACCCCACCGCGAAGATGTTCAATCCAATATTTTGCTAAAATCTTTTTTTATAAACAGACCGCTCTGACACAACTTCTCTGATTTCGAAATAGGTATCTACCAACAAATCCTCACCAATTGGCACCTCAAAACTTAGTGTTGACGACCTCCTATAACCACGACTTTTAAAACCTATTCCCTTACCAGACAACACAGTATTTCTGTCAAATTCATAATTAAAACAAAGTATATCGTCATATTCCTTGAGACCCTGGATTGGGCCACCTTCATGACAACGACTTTTATAGCCACCACCAAATATTTTGTGAGTTTTACGCTTAGTATAGCTCTTATCTGACCGAACTTCCATAGGCATGACAATTGGGTATTCCTTCACCAAACCATTAACATTAACTACGTATATAACACTATAGCTCCTAGCTGCCGCAGCAATAGGTGAGAGGTCCAACCGAAAAGTCAAAATCTTTGTTCCAGGTATGTCAGAAAGCTCTTGTCGCCCGTAAGAATCCGTCATCATCTCAGAAAGCAATGACTTAGCAATCGAATCAGCAGGTGCTTCAAGCCTAGGAGCAACCACCACCTCAACTAACTTTGTAACCGGATTTAAGGTTTTAACAACATTAACAGAATATTTCATCAACCCAAGCAACTCAGTCAGTCGCTTTAAATAAACTGCATCAGCATCCCTAATCTTTTTTTCAAGCACTTCAAACTCTCTCGCCACATCATCTCCGTCATAAAAATAAGACGTATTGTGCGCGGTACTAACGGCTTCACCATAGATCAAAGCTAAATCTGCTATCTCTTTATTTATATAAAACAGACGTCTATCCAGCTTTGGAGGACTCGTTCCTTCAGCGACCTCTTTACTTAATTTCACCACTAGCGCTTCTTTCAATTTTAAGGCTTTATTAAGAAGAAAAGCACTTTTTTTGAGCGCCAGAATCCTCTCTTTATACTCAGAACTCTGCAAGTATCGCTTAATAGCCGCTGCTAATTGGGTTTTTTGAGTTGACGCGACGATATCAACCTTAGCAACCATCTGACCACCAATAGACTCAATAGACTTATGTTTAACAACATAAGTTGAGATTGAAGCAGCAATACTTGCAACGATCTCTTTCTTTTCACCTGTACTTGAGTCTTTTATATTCAAAACCTCATAGTACTGTCCTGACACTCTTGCAGCGTCAGCCTTTGCAATTCTTTCCGCCTGCAAGTAAGCATTAGCGAGGGTGTCTGAAGACTGCATAACATATTCACCGTGGCCAGAGACAGTATCAACAGCAGAAGCACTTCGCTTATTACTGTCAATCTTCATTTCTTTAGCACTAGATGTTAAAACAAATGCACAGGATAAAAATAGGATCAGAATTGTTTTCATATATACCACCGGACTCAATTGGAGAGCAAGCCAACAGCTACACAAATTTCTTGCTTGCCATTAACACTTATAATAGATTCTTTGATTTTTTTGTTCGCAGGCAGGAGTCCCCGTGAATGTGTTTTAATTTCTATTTGTATTTTTTTCTCACTCCCATTATTTACGTACTTTTCTCTTGCTGAAACTCTTTGGCCACCACTCAACTTTTGGAATAATTGCAACCTTGCAATACTAGGCGATGGGATAGGCAAATACCCCACCGCGAAGATGTTCAATCCAATATTTTGCTAAAATCTTTTTTTATAAACAGACCGCTCTGACACAACTTCTCTGATTTCAAAATAGGTGTCTACCAACAAATCCTCACCAATTGGCACTTCAAAACTCAGTGTATTGTCCCGCTTGTAACCCCGACTATTAAAAGTTATTACCTCTCCAGTCAGCACAGTGTATCTATTAAATTTATAATTAAAACAAAGGATTTCGTCATATCCCTTACTGGGTTGGTTATGAGCACTGGACTCGCAACGACTTCTATAATTCGCTCCTCCCCTACCAGGTTTCACACGACCAAATTGATCCTTTGTACTAGCGTTCTTAGGCATGACAATTGGGTATTCCTTCACCAAACCATTAACATTAACTACGTATATAACACTATAGTTCCTAGCTGCTACAGCAATAGGTGAGAGGTCCAACTGAAAAGCCAACATTTTTGTTCGACCTTTCTCAGAAAGATCTTCTCGCCAGTAACTATCCACCCCCATCTCAGGAAGCAATGACTCAGCAATCGTATAAGTAGGTGCTATAAACCAACTCCAAACATCCACATCAATCAATTGCGTAATTGGATTTATTTTCTTATCAATCTCAACAGAATACGTCATCAACCCGAGCAGCTCAGTCAGTCGCTTTAAATAAATTGCATCCGATTTCTTAAGTGTTTTTTTAAGTTTTTCAAACTCTCTTGCCGATTCATCTCCGTCATAAAAATAAGACGTATTGTGTGCGCTACTAACGGATTCACCATAGATCAAAGCCAAATCTGCTATCTCTTTATTCATATAAAACAGACGTCTATCCAGCTTTGGAGGACTCGTTCCTTCAGCGACCTCTTTACTTAATTTCACCACTAACGCTTCTTTCAATTTTAAGGCCTTATTCAGAAGAAAAGCACTTTTTTTGAGCGCCAGAATCCTCTCTTTATACTCAGAACTCTGCAAGTATCGCTTAATAGCTGCTGCTAATTGGGTTTTTTGAGTTGACGCGACGATATCAACCTTAGCAACCATCTGACCACCAATAGACTCAATAGACTTATGTTTAACAACATAAGTTGAGATTGAAGCAGCAATACTTGCAACGATCTCTTTCTTTTCACCTGTACTTGAGTCTTTTATATTCAAAACCTCATAGTACTGTCCTGACACTCTTGCAGCGTCAGCCTTTGCAATTCTTTCCGCCTGCAAGTAAGCATTAGCGAGGGTGTCTGAAGACTGCATAACATATTCACCGTGGCCAGAGACAGTATCAACAGCAGAAGCACTTCGCTTATTACTGTCAATCTTCATTTCTTTAGCACTAGATGTTAAAACAAATGCACAGGATAAAAATAGGATCAGAATTGTTTTCATATATACCACCGGACTCAATTGGAGAGCAAGCCAACAGCTACACAAATTTCTTGCTTGCCATTAACACTTATAATAGATTCTTTGATTTTTTTGTTCGCAGGCAGGAGTCCCCGTGAATGTGTTTTAATTTCTATTTGTATTTTTTTCTCACTCCCATTATTTACGTACTTTTCTCTTGCTGAAACTCTTTGGTCACCACTCAACTTTTGGAATAATTGCAACCTTGCAACACCAATAGCATCAGCCCTAGCATCAATCTGCGATTGGTGATTAGCTGAACGTATAGGCTCACATGCTATACCGACAGGAAATTCATAATTAGAAGCAGGGTGCATCACCCATTGAGGATAAATATCACCTGCTATGCTTGATATTTCATTCCCTTTTCGGGCAATTGGCTTTTGAAAACCTTCATTAGACACCGAGTACTCATAGCGAGCTTCTGATTTTACAGCATCCAACTGCTTGTTGTGCAAAGCACCTCCCGCACAACCAATCAAAAAAAAACCCACGGAAAGGATAGATAAAAACGACTTCATACTGCACCTTAAAAACCCTTAAAAACATGGGTGGATACCACCCATAAAAGAAAGATTATAAACTTATATTTTTACAAAGAAGCCTTCTCTACCAACTGAGCAGCCTTTAAATCAGCGTTAGCCTGAATTTTTTTCGTTTCTGCTTCTTGACGCTGTTTTTTTAATTTATCAGCCTTTGCAATTCGAATCATCAACTCTGCTTGTGCACTTTGTGACTCTAACTCAAGATCTTTCGCAAAATCAGCACGACGCTGAGCTTCAGCCATTGCAGTTACAGGCAGGTAAGCACGAACGTAAAATACGTATTCATTCCCCTCATTTGACAACTCTTTACGGTCGAAACGAGTACCAGCAACATTCGATTCTTTTATAAAAGATTCAACTGTTGCTGTCATTGCTTTGCCCGCCAAACCATTTGCGCTTTTTGCAAATAGCTTTTCCTGGGATGAAATCAACTCAGAAACCTGCCCTCCGAGCTGCGCTTTGGCCTCAATACGCGCAATACGCATAGCCATAGTCATATCAGTACTCTTACCCTTAGCGACTGCGTAGAAGCCGTTTTCATCGTATGGAGTTTCATCTAAAAACCAATCAGGTACATTTGAAACAGAGTCTTCTACTAATTCGACCTCAGCCTCGTATTTATTACCCTGGTGTTCGGCGTACATCTCGCCAGCATTCTTAGTAGTGCCACAAGCCGACACCAAAGCCGACACAAACAATACTATTGACAATTTATTAATGTTTTTCATAATCTTTCTTCCTTTAAGTAATTATAACTGTTTAAGCCTCTGCTGAGACAACAGTAAAGATAATGATAAATTTCCCCATGTCAACCGCTATTTAATCGAATTCGTTATCTACTAGTTTATATAACGTTTACTAAACAATTCATTTTAAAGTTTTTGAAAGGGAAAGCATGTCCAAAAAACATTACAAACCATCGGGCGAAGAAGAGTATATGACACCAAAAATGGTATCGTATTTTGAAACATTACTAATTGGAGAGCAGTCATTACTAGAAGATAACATCAGAAAGCAAACATCGAAGCAACTTGCTCAATGTAAAAAAGCGATACAGGCAGTAAGTAAGTAACGATGAGTATGGCTACTGTAGCAGCCAACTTTGCGGTGAAGATATTGGTGGAGGGTTTGGGGTGCAAAAAGGTTGCTGGTATTAGCTTAACAGAGGACACGAATTTAGATCCCACCTTGAATGGTGAGTCAGAGGCCACGTTGTTCTTTTCTGGTATAACTCGTTTGCTTGGTTGCGTTGCTGGCACTGTCCTTTCGGCTGTGCATTGGCCTGCTAGTTATCTTCCTCAGTGTCATGGTACGTTTACTAATGGCTTCCCTTTTACTAATAAGGCGGTAGACCAGAATGGCCCTTCTCAAAATAATTACAAGCAAGTTGTTAATCATTTGCAAAGACAAGCGTCAAGATTTAAAGAATGGGTTACTATCGGCCCAACAGCTGAGTGTATATCTCATCCTTCTTACTTTATGATGAAGACTCAATATAAAATCAATCGAGTCTGGCCTATTAAGCAAAGAGGTAGCCAAACATATAACGTTGGTAATCCCCTTATTTTGAAGGATTTATATCCGGCAAACCTGTTAGGGTTAGCCGATGGTTCGTTTTTAATATGGAAGGGAATGCAATGTTGCGTATCACTACCTTAGTTTTGTCTTTAGCTTTAAGTTTAAGTGTTTGTGCCAATGCCGCTGATGTTGAGGTTAAAGGTCTTTTTAGGGCTTCAGACGCCTTGGTTTTAGATGTTGGAATTGATGGTCTTATAAGGCGGTCTTCTGAATTAGATATCGATGATTATAATCTTGGTGACTTGCGTGATGTCGTTGGTGCTGACTTGAAATCTAAGTTCGATGTTAAAAGTGTAATGAAAGGTTTTGGGGATATTGTCAAGGACGGTGAAAATTTTGATAAAATGAATCCAATCCAGCTTGCCTCTGGTATTGCTAATTTGGATGCTGCTTTAGAGAGGGAGGAGGTATTGAATTTCCTAGGCGTTTCTGAGATGAAAAGTCATTTGTATGTGTTCGTTAGCTACTCTATGTCCGAAGGAATGATAAAGTCATATGCTCGTGAGGCTATGTGGTCAGGCGCTATTTTGGTTGTGTGAAGATAGGAGGTATTTTCTTGCTACATATTTATATGGCCCGCAGGATGAAAGAACAGTAAGGCTCCGAGTTTTCAGGGATATTGTGGTGAACCAAAGCGCTTTAGGTCGAAGAGTTGTTCAGTTCTACTACTGTATGTCGCCTTTATTAATTTCGGTTTGCAAGGTTAGTTATAAATACAAAAAGATTAAGGCAGGAAGTAAAAAGCGTTTATATGGCAAGTGTATGAAATTCATCACACAGGCAAAAAAGATTAAATCAGGTAAGCGTTTATCAACCTCTGTAAAGAAAGTGAAATGTAGGGTATGTCCTTATGTGAGCTCGTGTGTAAAATCAAGGGCATAAAAAAAGACCTCGCGAGGTCTTTTTTTAATATCAATTAATAGTAATTTACTTTTTCTTGTAATATAAAAACATACCTGATTCTCTAGCTGACATGCCAATGTATTGAAACTCTTCGGTTAATTGGTATTTGATATATTCATCGGCGGTTCTCCATTTGCTCACTGCGTACTCTCCAGGTTCACTTCCAAGTTCAGGTGAAATCTCGTCAGAGCACTGCTCGCCATTAACCCCAGAACGATCACAAAAATGAGTAATGCCGTTTATTCTTTTCCACTTCTGTTCGGTAATAGAGATAAACCCATCGGCAGCAAGATAATTTTGGGCAGTAGTGATGGTGCTAAGGCAAAGTGCGAGTAATAGTAATATTAATCTTTTCATGAAAACAATCTCGGAAAACGTAAAAGAGGTACCTCTTTTCTTAATTAAATCGATTATGCCTTTATTTTAATCTAAAATCCAGAAACTAGGAAAAATGGGACGACTTCTCAGGTGGTTGTTAGAGGCTACTCAAGTATAGCTTTTGAAGAAATGAGGTGGCTAAAGTGTGAGTTTATAGCCAATAGACCAAGAAGCTCCTTCTATTTTTGCTGATTTTATCTCTTGCTTGTACTCTATAAATACAGCGCTATTACGCGATAAAACATAACTACCTCCAACACCGCACCTATAGCCAAAGCTATTATGTTTTTCGTCTGTTATCAAATTAGAGGTTCTGAAATCTACATAGGTTAGTCCTAGTATGGCATAGGTGGCTATCTCATCGCTAATTGGGTACTCATATCTAGCATCTGTCGTTATTAAATACTTAAGTACTCTTTCCTTACCTGTTAGCAGGCCGGATGATTGTTCCATATCTTCTTCTTTAATCGCTGCGCCTATTGACGAGTGAAGTAGTAGGTTGTTGGAATAATACCAGTTGTATCCGCCTGAAAGTACATGGAAATTTGAAAATTTTTTTGCTTTGGTTTCTAGGTCAATTAGCGAATATTCAAATTCGACATTGCTGATGGAAGAGTTCCCTGATGCTATGATGACTTCAACCCGTAATCCCGCTGATATCAGTAAATTGCATAAATATATTGTTGGCGTTGCACAGGACGAGATGATTGAAGACGAAGTTATTATCCCCTATACCGCTAAAGGTATCATAGGTGAAATTCGTGCTAATATGAGTGTTATTAAAGAAGAATATGAGTACAGCCATATTAAGCTTACCGTACGTTCAAATGCGATCGATTTAGAAAGATTAAAAAAGAGCATGCTAGGTTTATCAACTGATGACTCATAAAGCATAAGTCCTCAGTCTAAGTCGTAAATGCTAGTGCATCCACGGCACAGTAATTAACGCTTCTCACGGGAACACATTAAGCCATGTGTTCCCGTTTTTTGTCTACTAATCAACATAAAACTCACGCCTTACTTTACCTTAGCCGACTTATTAGCATAAATGATTGAAATTTTAACCTCAAGTCTGAGTCACTTTACGGCTATTATTACGTTGATTTTTTTCTGCGAATATAGAGTTTTCTATTGAGCTTAGCGACAGTTTCGCCTTGCGCATCTTTTACATACACAGGAATTTCAGGCAAGTATTTCTCGCCTTGCGCGGTCTGGATCAAAATATCGGCAATCAAAGCATCGGTAATGATAAATTCTGCGGTTACTGTGCCCTTACCGGGTTTAATATAGTCGATGTCTGCTGACTTATCCCAAACGATATAATCGTTGCCCAATCGCGCCATCACCAATAACATGCAGAAGGGATCTGTCATTGCATATAACGAACCACCAAAATGTACACCAACCGCATTTTGGTTGAAGATGTTTAATTTTAAACGCACTTTGGCTTGACGAAAATCCTTTGAAACATCCACAACACGAATGCCGGTAAATAGAAATGGTGGCCAGATATTTAGTAATAATTTCATTTGCCAAGCTTTTTTAAACATAGGTTTTCCTCAAAAGTGGTATAAAAACGTGAGTGCTGATATCAAGGCTAAGGTTTATAACATCACACTCATCAGACCAGCAAAGTATTATGACGTTTTAAGCCAATAAAACCAACAAAACAGACAATCATTTACAACTAGCCCTTTCAACCAAGCTCATAACCCCCTATAATTTTCCCTATATTTAAAGCAGATGTAGAGACCAAAATTAATGCCTGAACAAAATGAAGAACTAAAAAGAGCTGGACTAAAAATTACTCTGCCGCGCATTAAAATTTTGGCCATTTTACAAAACCCCAATAACCAACACATCAGTGCTGAAGACGTATACAAACTTTTGCTTGAGCAAAATGAAGAGATTGGTTTGGCGACAGTATATCGCGTATTAAACCAGTTTGATGATGCCGGTATTGTCACTCGTCATCATTTTGAAGGTGGTAAATCAGTATTTGAACTAAGTCATAAGAAACACCATGATCACTTAGTGTGTTTGAATTGCGGTAAAGTGATTGAATTTGAAGACGATGTAATCGAACAACGCCAAGAAGACGTGGCAAAATTTCATAAAGTAAAATTGACCAATCACAGTTTATATTTGTATGGCGAATGTGAAGACGAAGTAGCGTGCGAGAAATATCGTAAAGCGCAGTTTTAAAGCGCAGAAAAAACAACCAATAAAAAGCCCTAGTGATTAAGTTAGCTAGGGCTTTTTATTTTCAAGAAGAGCTGTCTATATAAAATAGACACTCAAGTTATCGCTCACTTAGTGATAATAAACTCTCTTTAAACAACTACCACCTAGGCTAACATCCAGCTAACGCAGCGCACTAAACGCTAATCAAACTCACCAACGCTCAATACTCCATTGCACCGCCATCAAGGCAATGAATAAAGAACCTACCGGCATCACACCTTTGCTATAGAAATTGGTCTTGCGCAGTAAAATCAATACCGGTAATAAAATAGCTAATATGGCTAACTGACCGATTTCCACGCCAAGATTAAAGGCTAATATACTCAGCAATTGTTGATCAGCGGGTAAACCTAACTCGCCTAATACGCCAGCAAAGCCCATACCGTGTAACAAACCAAAAGCAAAGGTTAACCAAGCTAAACGTAGTACTAGAGGCCAAATATTATTCAAGGCAGCAAATAAAACTGATAAAGCAATGCCAAGTTCCACCCAACGACTACTTGGGCTTAACCAGCCTAAAGCGGTTGCGGTTAATGTCAGCGAATGGGCTAAGGTAAATGCGCTAATAATCCATACCGTATTGGTCAAAATAACGTTAACACTGGTAATAGCTTGCCACTGCTTGTTTTTACGTTCTAGTACCGCCGGCAACAATAGTGCTAACAAGAATAAAATATGATCAATGCCGATCCAAATATGAATAATGCCTTGATAGACAAACTGCTTAAAGGTGGTCTGCCAACTTCCTTCACGTAAATCTATCGCTATTTGTCTGGTGCTATCATCCAAGACAAAGCTGTGCATATTGCTGCCATCACCAATGTTTAGCACCATTTCATGGCTACTATCTAAAGCAAATATCGCACTATATTTTATATTTAATGGCCCACTGATAGCACATTGCCCTGAAAAGTCAGTAACAGCAAAGGCTTCGTTAGCATGATCCTGTAATCGCTCTACCAGGTCAAAATGCAGGTTACATCTAAGCTTGTCTCGACTTAGTAATAAATTTTCTGCTAAATAACTGGCGATCTCAGCTTGGCGACTTTTTACTTCTCCCCAGGTTAACTCACCGTTGGCATTGAGATCTAAACCCACCGCCAATTCCAAATCAGTTAAACTCAATTGCCATTCGCCATTAATGCGACCCGTGTCGTCAATTTCAGCAATAATATAACTGGTGCTCAACTGATGAGCCGCCACAGTATTCGCTAATAAGAACGACAGTCCGATTAAGCCTATTTTTAACCACTGTTGCATATTTGATCTCACTACTGTTATGACTTAATGGAGAATAATGTTGATGGCTTATGCCTACGTTGCACTTTTAGACAAATTTTGTCTTGCCATTGCGCGGTCGAGTAAACGTTTATCTGGGCCTAATTTAGCTTGTTGCCAGTTAATTTTTGCCCAGTGCAGCGCTTTAATCGCATTAGGTGCAATATCTAAATAATAACGGGCAATGTCGGCGGCATGGGCTGTGTCATTGCGCTGCAAGCGTATTTCAATGCGCTGGCTTAGTCGCTGTTGCCACACTTGCTTGTCTAAATTACTGACTGAGCTACTGACTGAATTACTGGCTGAGCTACTGGCTAAATTACTAGCTGATTTACCTGCTTGCTCTGCCAAGGCTAAACGCAGTAATAATGCATCATCAAAACTGTCACTGGCCAGTACAATAGGCCCTAACTTATCTAATACAATGTTACCTTGTTGTCGCTCCAAATGAATATCAGCCCATAACGCCAAATAACTCACTGGCGCTTGTGCTAAAGGAAAATCTGACAAATGCTGAATTGCCTGCTCCAGTAACTGCTGGCGTTGGGCAAGATCAGCCAAAATTTGTTTAAGCCACACATGCTGTTTACGTGGAATGTCGCCCGCCATATTAACCACGCGTTGTAGTTGCTGATAGCTCTGGGCAACTTGTCCTTGTTCAGCATTAACTTCAAGTACACAAGCTGTGCTTAGCAAAAGACTGCCCTGCCCTAGCACTTGTAAACAGGCTCGTTTAGCCGCTACTAAATCACCTTGAACCATGTGAATATTGGCTTTCATTAGCCAAGCGGCGACATGATCAGGCTGATGCTGCAGTATTTCCAAAAGCAGTTGTTGTGCCTGATCAAATTCATGATAGTGCTGCAATACCGTAGCAGAGTAAAATTGTAATTCTAGATCATTAGGCGTCGCTAAAAGTAAGGGCTTAAGTAATGCGCTGGCGCGGCCATAATAGCGACTGGCTAAACCTGGTTTACTCGCGTCACTGATCAGTTGCGCGATAAACACTTTTGGTTGTTCTGCAGGTTGAGGCACAGTCCAACTGGCAAGGATACTTTGGTCTGATGGGGGTACATAACTTGCTGAATAGCCAAGGTGTGCGCTAGTTATGAAAACCAATACTAAAAAGTAGCTGGTGTAACGTCGCAAATAAATTAGTATTGGCATATTATTATCCATAAAAGGGCGCCTTCCATGGCGCAGTCAAACTTTATTTTACTGTGGAAGCAAGTCGTCGTATGCCGTTGGATCCTCAACATCTTGAGTAAACGCACGACCATTTACGGCCAAAGGTTTATCATTAGATTGCTGATTAAAGGCTGCACGACTCGTGCTGTTAAAAGATACTGTCAGCGCTTCAATAGTAATGTTAACTGTACCAGTAACCGCGGTATTTACGCCGTCAGTCACCGAAAAAGTAAAGCTGTCACTACCAGTGACTTCATTATTTGGCTGGTAAGTAAATCCACCATTGCCGCTAACAGTAACCACACCTAACATTGCCTGTTGATCAAGGCTAAAGCTTAAAGCGTCGCCATCTGCGTCAACTGCACTTAACATATCGGTGATCGGCGTTTCTGTTTGAGTAATCAAATCCACCGTTATGGTAGTAGGTGCCACATTGGCTGGCGCGCTTGGCGCTTCATAACCATCATTACAGCCAGCAAGTACCAGAGTGGTCGCTAAACTTAGCGCTATCACTTTGAGTTTAGGTGCTGCGATAATATGCGACGCTGTGTTGCGTTTATAATATTGCATTAAAGTACTCCTTATTCAGAACCGGGTAACGGCATAGCTAAATATGGGAAGCTAGTACCTGTCATAGATGCATCGCTAGGTGCGCCATCAGTAAAGGGGGCATTACCAACACTCGCATCTTCTGGCATACAAAAGCCTAAGTTAGTCGGCTCGCCATTCACTGGAATGTCATGACATAAAGCGCCCATGACTACACGAAGTGCAATATCAACTACATCATCTCCTGGGCGACGACCGTTTGGAAAACCCGCTAAATCGTTGCCAGCTACGCCGAATGCAGATTGCTCGCTAGCTGGCTTAGCAGGAATACCTGTATTTAAGCGCAACATTTCAGAACCCGTAACAATTGACTGTTGATTCACGCCTGCAACACCGGTCAAAAATGCCGCGATTAAATCAGTTCGTGGAAAGTTTGTTGGTGCCAGTGTTTCTAACTCAGTGCCAAGTCTAGTGTTTACCGCATCTTTAAACAGAATATTCAGTAACTCAGGTAACGTTGGGTGTGTGACATAATTGATAAACTGGCCATCATTACTGGGATGCGAAGTTGAAAATTTATCTTTATCTGCTAAGCCAATAACCAACTCGTTGACTAGCGGTGAACCCAAACGTGAAACCTGAGTCATTGCACCACCGTTCACTTCGGTGCTATCAAAACTCGCATTAGGATTCAAAATTCTTGCTTGCGGCAAACTTGCGCTAGTCCAACTACCAATAACACCATTACCTTCACCAATTAAACAAGCTGTTGGTACTTCAATAGCAATACTGGTGACGTTTTTATCCGCTAAATCATCATTCATTGATGACTGAGTAATACCGTCTGGAAAACCTTCTCCATCGCCATTACCACGTACACTGTCACCTTCAACAGGAACAAAGTTGACTAAATCAAATACCTTACCCAAGTTAACAGTAAATGCATCTTTACGCTGACCAACGAACACTTTAGCCGGGACATCACATCCAGGGATAGTTGCTGAGTAAACAAAGCTATCGGCGTAAGTTTTATACTCTGCGGCGCTGCCAAATGATTTAGTACCAATATAATCTAGTGGCTTGCGAAAACTTGTGCCGCCTGTGTCCATATTAGTAACATCAACCGTAGTGCCGGTGCGCATCGGGCCTGAAGTCATTTTAACCGTGTACTTTTCAGAGAAATTAGCTGCCCCTTGATTATCCGCCGTGATCTTACCCACATTCTTAAGCGGTACACCAACAGATATTTGTTCACCTTCTGGACCTACCATCAAGGCAATACCCGCATTGTCATTGCCTAGCATCTGACTAAAATTAAAACTAAAAGTAATATCTTCAACAGCATCGCCATCGCTGTCGATATGTATGTCATAAGTCGCAGCAGGATCCATTGCGAAATAGTTAGGTCCACCATAGGCATCTTGTAAAGGAATATAATTCGCAATTAGGGTAACGTAATCGCCACGCCCTGCTTCGTAACTATTGAATGAATAAAAATCTGTTGAATCTATTGTCGGCATGCGCGTAACATTAGGTGCTTCACGATGACTTGATGCTGTAACAGCTTGAGACAAGGTTGCACTCATAATTATCGAGGCAATAAGTGTTAATTTATATTTTTTCATGACGTTTCCTTTTTAATTTTATGATTCTTAATCGTACTTTTTTTAGACTTCATATAGTTAAACGATTGAGATTCAGTATTGGATGCAAAAAAAAGTCATCTTTTTTTAAATTAATTATTTTTCCAAGCGATTAATCAGCTTAAACACGCTAATCGGTCATATTTACTTACCCTATTAAAACGTGTCATAGCTTATGCACGGCTCTTATGCATCGCTCTTTGTACCGCAGCATCGCTATACTTTTATGCTCTTTTATTGATTATGTTATTCATTCAACCTAGGCAACTTAAGCAAATTAATTGACTATCGTAAGCTGATTTAAAGCTGACACAACTTGTACGAGCCGGTTAAACTTATGCTGTAATCCCGCTCAATATTTTTTAATGATTGACGATTTATCCAACACACTAATAACAGACCGCCAATGGGTAGATTTATTTTAGGGCAATAAAAAAAGTAAAAAAAAAGCGAAACTTGCGTTTCGCTTATCATCTTATTTAGAACAAATCATGCGGTAAGTGTAAACTCATTAGCGCTTATTAATAAACTAAAGCGTAACCAATTTAGAGGTATATAGCACGGTAGTAGGTGAACCATTAGGCGAGCCACCTAGAGGCTCTAAACTCACCGCCAAAGCAGCAATTTCAATTTGATCAAACAATTGAGGTTTACTTAAGGTCAATTTACCCGTTTTAGGTAATAAGCCTAAGGAGATAGGCGCTCTGCCATCTGCTGGTACTATCCATAATTGATAATCCGCATTAGCCTGCGCCACTAAGGTTTTAGTCGCTTGAATATCAATAGTGTCTTTGCTAATTTCTAGTGCCCATAACAGCTCAGTTTGTTCATTATTGACCAATGCGAGTTGCTGAGCATCAGGTGCTGATATGGGTTCAACATTGACTAATAATACCGCTAGCACCAAGGCAGCCGCTGACGCTAAACCCGCGATGCTTTGCCAGATTTTGGGCTTGGCCTGGGTTATCGACACAATATTATTTTTTTCTGGTTCAGTAACAAACCCTAGCTGCTGCTCGATGCGCAGCCAAACTGACACATCAGGTGTCACGGGTGGAATTTTTTCTCCTAAGCCATTTAGCTGCTGCTCCCAAGTGTGGGTTGCCTCGCTGATCGGCGGATGTTGCATCATTAATTTTTGAAAGCGCTGACGAGCAGGACCGCGTAAGGTACCTAATACGTATTCTGCAGCTAGCGCATTTTTGAGGTTTTCAGATAAATAATTCATGAGGTTAAGCAACTTTGTAAACTTGTAAGACCGCGTCTTATCCAGCTTTTAACAGTGCCCAAAGGGTTATTGAGGTGTTTAACCACCTCCTGATGGGAGCAGCCATTGAAGTAGGCCAAATAAATAGCCTGACGTTGTTGAAGATCAAGCTTTTGCAAGCATTTGTCTAGTAACCCTTGTTCCATGTCATGGGTTTTCTCGGGCGTATCTAAATCAAGGCTGTCTGGCTCAATTAATTCATCTTCTTTTCTAATTTTGTTATAGCGCAAAATATCTAACGCCCGATAACGCACTATGCTGATCATCCAAGTCAACACTGTGCCCTTGCCCACTCGGTATTCTGATGCATTATGCCAAATACGCACATAAGCCTCTTGCAAAGCTTCTTCAGCTAATTCTTTACGCGCTAACATTTTCAAGCTAACCGCATAAAGCTGTTTACTGGTGGTTTGGTAAAGCGCTGAAAACGCCTTTTTATCGCCTTGAGCTATAGCGCCAAGTAAGGCTAGGTGCTGTTCATGTTCCATTATTTATGGCTCTTTTTCTGTAAGAATAATTTACTGACAAGCCAAGATAGTATACTAACTGATGAGGATTTACCTACAACTCCATTTAGCCTCAACCGAGAAACTCCTTTTAAAAAAACCTAAAAACGCCCGATTGGAAAATAAATAAATCCGATTAAATAGCGCTATTATCTGGCTAAATTTATGACACAACTGTTCAGTATCCACCAACAATTATTGCACCGAGTAACTCTTGATATTAAATTGAACATCAGTAAGTAGTTTTAGCAGAGGGCTAGGGAGGTAAGTGTAAGTAGCTAGGTTCATCAGAATAAATAGCTTATTAAATCTCACACACTCAAGAGTTTTATCGTTACATAGAGCAGTGCTAAGCTGATAAAAATGAAAACGATTGCGGCCAATTTAAATATACTTTTTGCTAGCCAATGTTTCATCCGGGCAAACCAACCTTTGGGCATATCATCAATATTTGGCGTATTAACTAATAAACCTAATATTGCACTTAATAACAAGCTCCATGTGGCTAATAACAAACTCGGTACACCATAACTATTTTGCTCAGCAATCGAGCCATTAAGAAATAAAATCACGATAAAAACCAGGCAGGCAACAAAGGCAAAATTTAATAACGGCTTGATAATAAACAAACGCTGCGCCAACTTTTTAACTGTCATACTTTATGCCTCTTTAACTTAGTTTTAATGTCACTTTGATTAAATGTCACTTTGATTAAATTTCACTTAACTTTCATGCACTTTAATATTAGGTTCATGTGATTAACCACACAGTCATAGCCTAGTGTGATTATCTCGACAGTTTAGCGTTTTTGCTTACAGACTCAAACCACTAGTTTTATTATTTACACTAATTATCAGCTCTTTTTCTGCACCTAAAGTAGTATTCTACAACTTGGTTTTATAAGCCATGCTGCTAAGCTGAAATTATTTTCTTAGCCTCTTAATTGGAAGCTTTTATTTTTTATTTTCTACTATGGAGGAAGTTTAACATGACTAAATATTTATCGATGTTTCTCATCATGACCATCAGCTTGTTAAGTGCTAACAGCCAAGCTAAGCCAAGGGCATTAATTGGATTTGGCCTTAATCCTGGTGAGCTAAGCGCCAGTTATTTTCAAGGCGCTAAAGACAATAAAAACCTTATTGTTTTGTTACACGGTTGTGCTCAACAAGGGCAAGTGCTCGCACAGCAAAGTGGCTTAATGGCTTTAGCAGACAAAAAACAATTTTCACTACTTATTCCACAACAAAGCCAAGACAATAATATTCAAGGCTGCTTCAATTGGTTTTCTTCACAAGATATAGAGCAAAACCAAGGTGAAAGCCTGTCAATAAAAAACATGATCACGAGCGTTAATGCTGAACATCATTTTAACAAAATATATATGATAGGGTTATCAGCCGGTGGTGCGATGGCAAGTTCAATGCTGGTTAATTACCCACAGCTATTTACTGCTGGCGCCATTATTGCTGGCATACCCTACCCTTGCGCCCATAACTTAAGCACGGCTATTGCCTGCATGCGCAGCGGCCCCTCACAAAACCCTGAGCAATTAACCCAATTAGTGCATCAAATAAACAGCTCAACAAAACATTGGCCTACGCTGTCAATTTGGACCGGTTCTCAAGACACAGTCGTTAACCCAAAAAATTCACAACAACTTGCTATCCATTGGGCCGAGTTAACTCAGTCGTCAAAACAGCCCATTATCTCAAAACACCAAGGCTATAAAGTTAGCCAATGGCAAGGCCAGAACAAGCAAGTGAATGTCGAACTCATTGAGATTGAAAATATGGGCCATGGCATTGCGGTAGCGCCACAAAAAATTGATGGTGGCAGTGAAGCGCCGTTTGTCATTAACACCCCTATTAGCACTGCATTGTACTTACTCGAGGCTTGGGGGCTATAAATGCTTAGCTATTTCGCTAAAAATAGACTGTAAGCAATAAATAAAATTATATTTAACGGCTTTAATTACAGCAACTTAAAAATAAATACCGACGACATACTACTATAGTACAAATTGTCTTCTGGCAAATTTACTATAAAGTTTTAAGCCCAATAATGAAGAAATAAAAACTGCGCACATTAGCGGTTGATTAGATTTAAAACACAGGGAAATATTATGAAGCATTACAACCTAAGGCTAAGTGTTTTGGCCATCACCATTTCAGCCGCACTGACCAGTCAAAGCATCTTGGCCGCAGCAGCGAATGAACAGCTAAACAATGATCCAACATTGGAGCGGATTGAAGTCACCGCTCGAAAATCATTGGAAAGTTTACAATCTGTACCTGTCGCAATCACTTCTATTGGCGCTGAACAATTAGCGCAAAATGGCATTAGTGTGATGACAGAAGTTCAACAGTTTTCACCGAATACGACTTTACAGGCCAGTCGTGGTACTAACTCAACCTTAACGGCTTTTATTCGTGGTGTTGGTCAAGATGATCCACTTTGGGGCTATGAACCTGGTGTCGGCATTTATATTGATGATGTTTATATTGCCCGTCCACAGGGAGCCGTACTAGATATTCTTGATGTTGAACGTATTGAAGTATTACGAGGTCCTCAAGGTAGTTTATATGGTAAAAACACTATTGGGGGTGCGATTAAATATGTCACTAAAAAAATGTCTGGTGATGTAGAACTTGATCTTACAGGAACCTTTGGTACTTACGATCGTAAAGATTATAAAGTTGCGGGTAAAATCCCAGTGATAGCTGATAAATTATATCTTGGCTTTGCTTTGGCTGACCTAAAGAGAGATGGTTATGGGGAATTTTTACAATCTGCCTTACCGGGTCAAAGCTTAGAGAACTATAATAAAGATATTTTTGCTGGTCGACTTACCATTGAGTTCGAACCGACAGAGGATTTATTCTTACGTTTAAATTACGATAAAACCACCGACGACTCAAATGCAAAAGGCGGTTATCGTTTACTGCCAAGCATGGTGACTGATGCGCCAGTACCCAATAGTGTTTATGATTCTTACACCAGTATGCCTACGTGGAATAGTGTTGAGTCAGAAGGCTTTAGCCTAACAGCTGAATATATGATCAATGATACTTGGTCGGTTAAATCAATCACCTCAAGCCGTGATAATTATTCAAAAACAAATATTGATTTTGATAATACCGCCGAGCGTATTTTCGATGTCCCTGCCATTTATGATGATGAACAATTTACGCAAGAATTTCAGCTAAACTATAACTCAGATAATTTAACCTTTGTCTCTGGTCTGTACTACTTTGATGGTGAATCATGTGGCCAGTTCGATGCTATTTTAGAGAATTTCGGCAAATCTTTGGCTTTACCTGGGCTAACTCGAGAAGTGACGGGGTGTAATAACAGTGAAAGCTATGCTGTTTATGCTCAAGGTTCCTACAATATTACCGATAAATTCTCCATGACTTTAGGTGCGCGCTATACCAAAGAAGAAAAAATAGCTAACGTAAATAATGGTGTGGTATTTGAAACCGTTTATCCAGAAAGTAGCTGGGTACCCGGTTATGAACGAGGTGATGTTCAATTCCCTGAAGTGCTTAATGATAAAGAAGATTGGTCGCGCTTTACCCCGCGTGTAGGCGCAGAGTATCAATACTCAGACGACATGATGTTTTTTGCCAGTTATTCACAAGGCTTTAAATCAGGTACTTTTAATCCAAGAGCCAGTGGTCCAGAGCCAGCGGTAGATCCAGAAGTGGTAGATTCATTTGAAGTTGGCCTGAAAAGTGAGTGGAATAATAATTTAAGGGTTAATGCGACAGCCTTCTACCTTGATCATAAAGACAGACAATTCGTTACTGTTTTACCTTCAGAAGACAATAGCGCTTTAAGCCAACGTTTAGGTAATATTGGTAAATCAACCGCATCAGGTTTAGAGCTAGAAATTGAATATGCTGCGGCAGATAACTTAAATATATTTGCGAGTTTAGGTTTGATTGATTCATCTTTTAAAGAAGTAACATCATTTGATACTGACGGTAGCCAAATAGATATTAGCGATAGTTTCACTATTACTAATACGCCTGAAACTACCGCTAACCTTGGTTTTGCTTATAATATCGAAACATCGGTTGGTGCTTTTGTTGTTAATGGTAACTACTATTACCGTAGTGAGTATGACTTAAACGTTACCGAAAACCTATTAACTCAAGACGGCTATGGTCTACTTAACTTTGGTGTTAATTGGTATAGCAACAACGGAGATTGGACTGCAGCACTGCATTGGAAAAATATTACCGACGAAGAGTACTTAGTCGGTAACTACGCCTTCTTAGGCGAACAAAATAATGATGGCAGTTATCAACCTGGTTTAGGTGGTGATACGACACTGATTGGTTATTACGGGGATCCTGAAACCCTTGCATTGACCATAGGTTATAGTTTCTAAAAATCATGCTATTTTCAATAGTATAGAAAGTGCTGGTTTTTACTGGCGCTTTTTTTAATAATAAAAAATTAAGCCGTCTGTTAAATTAGTTCCCGCTGAGGGAATAAAGCTAATAGACTTGATAATACGCCCATTATTTTCAGTGTATTGGGCGACCTCCTAATGTGGTAAGCATATAAAAGGCTGCTGTAATGAAGCAAGCAAAAGTAATTATCGCCGACGATCACCCCTTGTTTCGCACCGCATTAAAACAAGCCATAGTTGAATGCATTGAGGATCACGAAAGCTTAGAAGTAGACAACTTTGACGATCTACTCAAAGCAGTTACCCTTAACAACAGCTTAGAAATCGTTTTTCTAGATTTACATATGCCAGGTAATGATGGCTTTACCGGCTTAACCCAACTGCAAAACCATTTTCCCGATATTGTGGTGATCATGGTCTCTTCAGACGACAATTCTGAAACTATGCAAAAAGCGATTAACTTTGGCGCAGCAGCATTTATTCCTAAATCGGCTGATTTAGCCACCATAGCACAAGCCATTGACAGCGTTTTAGCTGGGGGGATTTGGTTACCAAAAAATATCGAATTTAATGCTGACCAAAAAATAGATTTAGCGCACCAGAAACTGGCCAAACAATTAAGCCAACTCACTCCTCAACAATACATAGTATTAACCCAAATAGCCGATGGTCAGTTAAATAAGCAAATTGCCTATGATCTCGACATCAAGGAAACTACGGTTAAAAAGCATGTTTCCGCGATATTATTAAAATTAGAAGTAAACAACCGCACATTAGCTGGCCTAGCATATCAGCAACTCATGCTAAGCCCTTCACAGCATTTGAATGTGTCTTAATCTCTCTAAAACAGCTATAAAGCTTATAAACCTCTCCCGTTTAACAACAAAGTTTTTCTCTAAACTTTCATGCTCTTTGGGCGATAGTTACTGGTTTAAATCTCTGGGGGTGCTAGTGTTAATCTAGATAAAATAGACAGCACAAGGAAATAATAACACCTGCCGCTTGGCTGTAAGTAGAAGTTTAGCCATTTTTATTAGTTACTTAGCGCAAGATAAGCGCTGCAATAAATTCATTGTTAAAAGGATAATAACATGAAAGTAAAATACACAGCGGTAGCCTTACTTATCACCATCTTAAGTGCTTGTGCTACACAAAAACTCATGACTGAGCAGGAAATGTTAGTACAACACCCAACATTGGCTCAGGCTAAAACCAGCATTGAGGCCGCCGAGCGTGAAAACTTAGCACTCTACTCCCCCGTACAGTTGAAAAATGCCGAAAATATTTATCAAAACGCACTTGAACAAGCTCAAAATAGTAGCCCAAAAGTAAAGGATAGTGCCAGCGAAGTTATAGCGCGTATTGAAACGGCGAAGAAACAAGCCGTAAAAGCAAAATATGTTTTTGAGGAGGTTTTCAATGCCCGAGACCGAGCGATAAATGTCAATGCTAGCTCAGCTGCACCCGCTGCTTTTAAAAAAGCAGAATCAGAACTGGCAAAAGTATTAGCCTTACTTGAAGTTGGAGAGGATGAAAAAGCCATACGCGATGTCAATGCCTTGCGCAATCAATATTTAGATATAGAGCTAAATTCGTTAAAGCGTAATATGCTCAGTGTTGCTGAGCAAGCGCTAACTAATGCCAAGAAAAATGATCTAGCTGATATAGCACCTAGCACTATGGCCATGGCAGAAGATGAATACCGCCTTGCTTTAGCGACAATAGAAGCCGATCGAACTGATACTCAAAAAGCCAACGTACATGCTAACCGGGCAATATGGTTGGTACAAAAGGCTAAGGGTATAGTCGATATTGAAACTTTCTTTAAAAATGCCAACTTTGATGCAGAACAAAAAATCCTTTGGTATCAAGATCAACTTAGCCAAGTCGTTAAATCTATTGATACTGATGTTGGCTTTAACCAGCCAAACAAAGAAGTGGTGAATAAGCTAAGTGCGGCAGTAGCAAACGTTGTTGAAGAACGTAAAACCTTGTTAATGGGGATGGAATCAGCCGAAACAAAACAAACTCAGTTAGCAAAAGATAAAGCAGAAGCTAAGATGGAATATGAGCAGGCACAGGCGCAAAAAAGAGCTGATGATGAAAGATTCTCCAGAGTACAGTCAATGTATAGCCCTGAAGAGGCCAATGTATATCGTCAGTTAAACAATGTGCTTATTCGCGCCCAAGGCTTTGCCTTTAAATCAGGTAGTAGTGAAATAGAGTCGAGTAATTTTATTTTACTGAATAAGATTATTGAAGCCATTAAGAATTTCCCTGGTGCTAACATCATGGTTTCAGGACATACCGATAACCTTGGTAGCGAGGAGTTGAATATGGCGCTGTCGCAAGCACGTGCCCAAACTGTTGCTAATTTTATTACCCAAGTGGGCCTTATTTCCAAAGATAAAGTAGACTCTAGTGGCTTTGGTAAAAACAAACCTGTGGCATCAAATGAAACCGCAGAAGGTCGCGCTGAAAACAGACGAGTAGAGATATTAATCATTAATGATTAATGATTAATATCAATTAGACTCGCGAGAAAAGCCTGCTTAATACTATTAAGCAGGCTTTTCTTATTTGAACGCTAGTTATTCGAGCGCTAGTTATTTGAAAATCTAATTACCTAAAAATCTAGTTACCTAAAAACATAACATCTAAAATAAATAGTTAATTGAACGGTTTTTTGTGACTGAGATCATCTTTTCAACGCAAGCAGAAATATGCCCTTAAAACAAAGTACAGCAAGATGATTAATCTTGATGCCAACTAACTTTACCCTTTTCTTTTTAGGACAAAATATACGCTCAGCAATAGCAGACTTTTTACTCATCAATTTTATCTCTGTAATTAAGATTATCTCGGCGATAAAATCTAAATAATGACTATGTTAAATAGCACAAAGGCTATAAAAATATTATGTAGAAAGCTTGCTTAGTCGTAACACAGAATAAACACAGAATAAGCACATAATAAAAAAAGCAACTCAGCTTATACCAGTAATTGCCGCATCATGCGCTTTAATGCTAATGACTTAACGGGTTTGCGTAAAAACAAAAACTCAGCATCACTGGTATGTTGTCGAACGCTTTCTGATGGGTCAGCAGAACAAATTATCACTGGTAGTTGCCATTGTTGTGCTCGCAACATGGCTCGCACTAAATCAACGCCCTTAGTGCCATGTTCAAGGTGATAGTCAGCAATAATAATATTAGGAATAATCTCGCCATTGGCTAATATTTGCTGGCATGACGGTTGATCATATGCAGTTAACACACAACAACCCCAATCACTAAGCTGTGAGGCCATTGCGGTTAGCATCAGTTGGTCATTATCGATCAATAATACCACCATGTTATTAAAATATTTTTCGAGTGAACTTTCGGCTATAGCCTCCAAACTTTTATTCAACTTACCTTTATGGTGTATTTTTGCCTTAACGATGGCGGCCTCACTAGCACTGACGCGCGGTATTTCAAGACTAAAACACGTACCTTTACCGAGTTGAGATTTAACGGAAATTGACAAACCGAGCAATTTTGCTATGCGCTCTGATATCGCCAAACCTAAACCTAATCCTGGTATTTCACGGTTTTGCGCTAAACGTTCAAATTCACGAAAGATGGCTTTTTGCTGTGCTAACGCGATCCCTGGGCCGTTATCCCACACCTCAAGCCTTATCATTGTTTTGCTGCGTCGTATCCCTAATAAAATGCGATTATGAATCCCCGCTTTTACCCCCTGCTTATCATGGCAATAATGTACGGCGTTCGATAAAAAATTTTGTACTATTCGCCTTAGCATGCGTTTGTCAGAATGCACAACACATTGGCTAACTTGATATGAGAAACGTATGCCGGCTTGCGCGGATAAGGCCGCAAATTCATTCTTGAGTGGCTGTAATAAGTCATCAAGGGCGAATTGACTTTTTACTATTTTTTCAGAGCTACTATCTAAGCGAGAAATCTCAACTAAGTCTGACAACAAGGCTTCGACCACGTTCAATGAATCATCAATGTGCTGAGCAAGTGCGGTGAGTTCCTCACCTTGTACTTTGTTTTTTAACATCGAGGTAAATAAAGATAAGGCGTTAAAAGGCTGCATAAGGTCGTGACTTGCTGCCGCTAAAAATCGACTTTTACTGCTGTTGGCCGCTTCGGCTTCGGCTTTGGCATTTTGTAATTCTTGGGTTCGGCTTGCCACACGTTTTTCAAGATTTTCATTGGCTTTTTGTAAGGACTTTTCAGCTTCTATATGAGCGGTAATATCTGAAAATGTACTGACAAATCCGCCAGCAGGCATCGACTGTCCACGAATTTCTAATACCATGCCATTAGGCATTTTTCGTTGAAAATGATGACTATCACCGTTTTTCATATGCGCGATACGTTTGGTGATCATCTGCTCATGATTAGCACCACCAACAATAATGCCTCGCGCAATATTAAAATTTAACAAGGTTTCAATCGATAAGCCGGCTTGAACAAAACCTTCTGGATAATCAAGTAATTGAATATAACGCTGATTCCAAGCTACTAATCTCATATCCGCATCAACCACACTAATGCCTTGTTCAATATTTTCAACACCCGACTGCAATAATTCGCGGTTAAAACGAAACAGTTGATTTGCTTCGTCCACAATACTCACCACATCTTCAAAGGGCATTTGTGCTGACCTTGATACCGCTTTCATGACCATACGTGTTGAGGCTGAGCCCAATACACCAGAAAGTTGCACACGGGTATATTCAACCAGATTTACTGGCTCAACGTCAGAAGATATTTGATTGGCTTGATTAGCCTTTACGATCAACATAAAGGCATCAGCGGCGTTTTTATCGATAAAGCGCATTAATAAACTGTAAAGGTCTTCTGTACTTAACTTACTCTCAACTTGCTGTTGAGCTTTACTAATGAAAATGTCTGCTTGTAATTTTTCACCTACACTGCGTTGGGTCAATAATGAAACACCGACAAAGCAAACAATATTGCTCATTAAGCTATAGAATACGCCATGACTGGTTAAATCTAAAAAGTTGACGCCAAACAGCGCATTTGGCTTTAACCAAGCAAGGCCAAAAACGCCATCTTGTACCCACACTAAATTAGGAGCTATGATGGGTAAAAGTAGGGTGAAAAACCACATCAAACTGCCAATAATTAAGCCGGTTAATGCGCCTTTAGCATTCGCTTTGCGCCAGTACAAGGCGCCGATAATCGCCGGCGCAAACTGTGATAACAACACAAAGGAGAGTAAGCCAATACTGGCTAAATGACTTTGCTGATTAATACTGCGTTCAAAGGCAAAGGCAAATAACAATATGGCGATAATGGTCAGTCGGCGCTGCTTTAACAACAAGCGAGAAAATTGCGGTGCACCTTCCTTACTAAAATAGTTAAATTTTAAGGTTATTGGCGTTATAACTTCGGTTGAAATCATGGTGCTAAGCACAATAGCAGAAACGATAACCATACTGGTTGCCGCCGCTAAACCACCAATATAAACCACAATACCTAACCAAGCTTGCTGAAAAAACATCGGCAAGGTAAGCACATAAGTGTCGGCATCAACACTGCCGCCAGGAAAGGTAATTAAGCCCGCGATTGCTATGGGTAAAACAAAAATGTTAATTAAAATAAAATACAGTGGAAACAACCAACGGGCCGTTTTTAGCTCTTGTGGGTGATGGTTTTCTATCATCATCATATGAAATTGCTGTGGTAAAACAAAAATGGTTATTGCGCCCAATATCGCCTGAGTCACCGCAAGATAAACCGAATTACCGTCAGTAAATAAGCCCTGACTTTGTTGCTGAGCAGCTAAGTCGGCAAAACCATCAAAAACAAAAAACGTCGCGAAAATACCCACGGCAGTTAATGCTAATAATTTCACCACTGAGCTAAAGGCAATGGCTAACACTAAACCTTGATTTTGCTTACTGGCAGCAATTTGCCGAGTACCAAATAAGATACTGAAGACAATTAATACTATGGTAACGACAAAAGCGGTACTGATACCTGATTGAAAAGTGCCGGTGAGTAAATCAAAGCTGGTGCTAATAGCGCGTAATTGCAAGGCAATATAAGGTATGGTGCCAACTAAAGCGATTAGCGCTACACTAATCGCAATTTTAGGCGAACGGTCATAACGAAAGGCAATAAAATCGGCAATTGAGGTAAGGTTTTGTCGCTTAATAATGTTTAACATTTTCAGCAACATTGGCCAAGCTAATACCAGACAAAGCATGGAGCCAATATAAATCGGTGCAAGCCAAGCGCCGGTAGTTGCGGCTTGACCCACTGTGCCGTAAAAGGCCCATGAGGTGCAGCTAACCGCTAAAGATAAGCTATATACCCACGGCTTGCAGCGCCATTGTTCAGGCGATTGATTTTGGCCTTTATGAGCAACTAAAAACAATAGGCACAAGTAGCCAATAGAAAGAGCGGTGATCAACCACGTATCAATAGATAACCAAGCTAACAAATTCATTCCTTTGTTTTAACAATTGTATACTCGCATCAACACTTATCTCATCTAGCATATCATGCTCGTTTGTTGATGTTAGTGCACTAAGGTAGTACTTATTTCCCTAACATCCTAGGGTAATCTAACCCTTCATTGTTAATCAGTTTGAAAGTTATTATAGATGAAAATTACTAACAAATATTTAGTAGAAGCTATTGTTTTCTTTAGTTATGTATTATTTGCCATGGCTTGGGTCGGTGGCACCGCTAGCATGCAAAGCATTATGCTTGCACTTGACGTGCATAGCTTAGCGTCAGCAAGTTTTATTAGTGGTGCAGTCACGTTAGCTAAAATTGTTGGCACTTTCATTGCCGCTTGGATAGCGATTAAACTCGGTATTAAATATGCTTTTTTTGTGGCCAGTTTATTAATCACCATCGGCTTACTAACTCCTTATGCACCAAATTATGAATGGCTGTTACTCAGTCGATTTTTAATGGGGCTGGGTGGCGCTTTTATGGTGGTGTATTTTAATCCTATCGTTTTACAGTTTTTCAAAGCAGAAGAACGCTCAACCATTAATGGCATTAACGCCGTGGCTTTTAATATGGGTACGGCAATAATTTTGTGGCAAATGCAGCGTATTAATCAGCTTACCGGTAGTTGGCAAAATAGTTTAACGCTATTTTCTGTGCTTAGCTTGGCTGTTGCCCTACTTTGGCTGTTGGTTAAATTTGAGCAACCATCAAGAGCAAGCAAAGATCAAAATGCCCTACCAGAAAATTACACTTACCGCCAAGGCTTAACAGAGCGTTTTAATTGGTTATACGGTTTAGCCTATTCAGGCATTTTAGCCTTTTATATTTGTTTGTTCACCTTTTATCCCAAGGCCGGTATTGTACAAAGTAAATGGGTGATTGGCTTTGGTATTGTCGGTACTATCTTTGGCATTATTTATAGTAAAAAAGTGCCCTTACGCTTGCCAGTTATACGTTGGTCGGGCTTAGTGGTTATTATTAGCACCGCCGTATTTTCGTTTAGTGATTTATATTGGCTACAAACCTTTGCGGCTATGGTGTTAGGCTTTTTTATATTTTTACCCGTCACCGCACTCGTTTCAATTCCACACGAGCTACCAAAGATGACTTCCGCTCGTATCACCATTATTTTTAGTATGTTTTACTCAATTAGTTACATAATATCGACGATAATTCTCTGGGTATTCGGTCGCTTGGTCGATATTAATCAAGGTGATTACACCGGATCGTTTATTTTAATCACAGTACTGAGTTCAACCTTATTTATAGGTAGTTACTTTTTACCTGAAACCGGCCATAAAACTAAAGCACCGCAAGAAGGAAGTTAATATGCGAGGAAATGTATCGAAAAATTTAATGCCGTTACTTGAGCAAGTTAATATCGCTATTGAGCAAGCTAAAGCAAGTGGCGCAGCATTTGAGCCAACCGTTATTAGGCAAAATTTGGAAAATTTATCCGCTTATATGATACCAGGTCCTGAACTGGCACTGATAGAAGACAAAATCATGACGATAAATGAGCATAATGTTGTCGCGCGCATCTATCATCCAAACCCAGAAAAAGCACTGCCGGTTTTACTGCACTTTCATGGTGGTGGCCATATGTGCGGTAGCATTAATTTATATGACCCCATTAGTCGTGAACTGGCTATTGCCACCAATGCCATTGTTATTTGCATTGATTATCGCTTAGCACCAGAGCACCCTTACCCTTGTGGTTTAGACGACTGTCAATATTTGTTAGAAAATTACCCCGCGCTACTCAAAGATCACCGCCATAGCAGCCAACTTTATATTGCTGGCGATAGTGCCGGTGGCGCAATTTGTACCAGTTTAGTGATGAACAACATTGACCAGCCTAATATCAAGATTGATAAACAGATATTGATCTATCCCAGTGTTGATTACACCATGAGTTGCCCATCAATTAACGAAAATGGCCATGGTTTTCTGCTAGAGGCAGATAAAGTGTCTTGGTACTTTGGGCAATATTTCAATCTTAAAAATCAAAATATTGGCGAAAAAATAACTAAGCAAACAAAGGCACTGATAACCAAGGCATCACCTTTACTTGGCGTATTTGATCGCCGAATGCCCAAAACCTTAGTCATAACCGCAGGTTGTGATCCCTTGCGAGATGAAGGTATTTTATATGCTGATAAAGCCAAACAAGCTGGCGTAAGTGTTGAACATTATCAATTTGATGAACTGATCCACGCCTATATGTTGCTGTCAAAACTGATACCAGAGCAATACCAGCAAACTTGCTTGCTGATTAAACAGTTTATTAATAAGTAACTAACACTCCCTGTCTTATCCATAAGTTAATAAACCTACCTATGCCTTGAATAAAGCAATACCTTTCATGGCATAATTCTCTTATTGCTCAGCTCCATGTGGTGAAGTTAGCTGAGCAAATAAAACACTGAACATAAGCGATTGACTGAAACACCAACGACAAAAAGACACAGTAGCGCTTAGCGCTAGATTGTTGTCAATCGATATGTACTCCATCAATAAGCATTTAACATCAACAAAAAAACACTTTATAGTTCAAGGTCAAATACCACACTAATTGAGGCTGAAAAAACCATATTCTCTTGTAAGTAACGCCCAGGTTTTGCCGAGCTATCAGCCATACGAACACTGGTTTCATAGCCTTCATTATTGGCGCCATATCTCTGCTGAATTTGAGTTGAGTTAGCATTGATACTGTAAATTGCCCCTAAATTTACGCCAAAGGCCTTTGCCAGTGATTGGCCTCTGCTTTTCGCATGTTCAACCGCAAGCGCATTAACCTCTTGCTGTAGTAGCTTTTCGTTGGAAGATTTTAATTCGATATTACGAATAGCATTAATTTTCACCCTTAAAGCAAAGTCCATAAAGGCATTCAACTTCGCTATATTTTTTAATGTCACTGTTAAGGTTCGCCGGGCAAGATAACCTTCAATTTTATCTCGCTCATCACGGTTATAAGCGTAACGCACTTCGGTTGAAATATTTGACGCCGAGACATTTTTTTCATCAACGTCAAAGTCAGTTAATCCGTTCAGTAAATTGTTTACCCGTTCATCGACTTCTTTTTTGGCCGCTAAACTGCTTTTTTGTTCACTTTCAACATTTAGATATACCACCGCAATATCTGGCATCGCCAGCATTTGTGCATTGCCCGTCACACTAATATGCCGGTTGCTGGGTAAACTAGTATTCGAAAAAGCTAAGGTAGAAAAGATAAACAGCACAACACAAATAAATAATTTCATAACATATCCTATTAAAAAGCCATTTATACTTGCACAGTAAACACAAGTTCTGTGACTAAGTTTCTAAATTTAAGTTTCTAAATTTAAGTTTCTAAATTATTGGTGGTTTCTTGTAACCACACACTATTTTATAACAATATAAATGAACTTTAGCTGAACATTAGCAGAACAAAATAATTTTTGATTTCATCATGACAAATGAATAATCAATAATTAAAATCATATTTCGCTCGATTTACCGGCTGAAATAATCTACCGTGCACGTTTTAGCGCCAAAGTAAGTCGTTATTTTAGTAATCTACCGAGCAAAACATGATCGAATCTCTTTTAGAAAATAAATCTTTAGTCACCGCGGTATTAGCTGTCGCTATTATTACGGTAAAATTAGTTATTACCCGCTTAATTAAACGTCGCGCAAAAAAGAAAAAATTAGATAAACGCTTAAGCGTTAATTTACTGAATAATCTTTTCAATTTTGCACTCATTTGTGTGGTGTTTAATATCTGGTCTGTTGAGATTCAAAAGTTTGCTTTTTCAATTGCTGCATTTGTTGTGGCAATAGTGCTTGCTACACGCGAGTTTATTCAATGTCTTATTGGCTTTATTTATGTGGTCTCAAATCGTCCCTTTCGAATTGGTGATTGGATACAAGTGGGTAATTATTGCGGTGAAGTAAACTCTATTGACTGGATCAATTTAACGCTATTAGAAGTTAATATCAGTAATTATCAATTTACCGGTAAAACACTTTACATACCCAATAATCAATTGGTGGCATCGGCAATTAAAAACTTAAATTTCCTTAAACGTTACGCCGTTCATCACTTTACTATTACCCGAGATGGCAGCGTTAACCCATTTGAGTTTATTGATGCGCTAAAAATCAAAGCCAACACCTATTGTGCCGACTTTAATGATGTTGCCGTAAGATATAACCAAGTGATTGAAAGTCGATTAGACATAAAAATTGCCGGACCTGATCCTCATATTGAAGTCGCCACGTCAGAGCTTGGTGATACGCAGATTATTTTCACTATTTTTTGCCCAACCGAGCGCGCAATGGAAATTGAAAACAAACTCACCGCTGATTTCATGAACTTTTGGTTTAGTGCAAAAAGTCATCACTAATCGCTCTGTTTTTAAAAATAAGCGCTGAGCTCGAGATACAGTTTCAGCGCTAAGCGAGGAAGACAGATCAAGACATGCTACGCTATAAAAAATCAATATCTTAGCTAGTTCAGCCCTTATAGCGAATTAATATTACTTCTTATTTGCGCGTTAACTGTTTAAACTAGCTTGTTTTTCAAATGGGTCGTCTGCATGCTTTTTCGCTTTATCGCGCTTTTTTTTACCTTGTTTTTAACATTAACCTCCTATGCTGCTGACCTAAATAGCTTAAATAAAAAGTTATCGGCTAATATTGCCAGCGAATTAAAAAGATTTAGCATTCCAGGCGCCGCGTATGCCATTGTTAAAAACAACCACGTTTTTGCTATGCAAAGCTTTGGCTATACTGATAAAGCGAAAAGCCAAAAAGTAGATCATAATACGGTGTTTCGCCTAGCCTCAGTATCTAAGCCTTTTGCCGCCACTATTACCACTATGTTGGCACAAGAGCAGCAGCTAAACTTATCAGACCCAGTCACTAAGTATGTGCCTAATTTTTCTTTAGCCACCGAAGGCGCTGCAGACAATATCCAATTAAAACACCTACTCAGCCATTCAAGTGGCTTGATGCCAAATTCCTATGATAATTTACTACATGAAAATTGGAGTATGGAAAAAATAATTAGTCGCTTTGATCGTATTACACCGATTTGCCAGCCGGCAAAATGTTACGGCTATCAAAATATTGCCTACGGATTTTTACAACCTGCCATTGAAGCGGTTAGTGCTAAAAGCTACGCTACTTTGCTACAAGAAAGAATTTTCTCGCCCTTAAAAATGGCCAATGCCTCAGTGGGTATTGATGTGTTTTTACAACAGCAAAACACCGCCAAGCCTCACATTCTCAGAAAACGGATAAAAACAGGTAAAAAAAATAGCGCAGGCAGAAATATCAAACGCTATATTTGGCGTACAGTAGATGTTGATCCTGACTATTATAAAGTGGCTCCCTCTGCAGGTATTAACGCCAGTATTGCTGACTTAGCAAAATGGCTAATTGCCAATTTAGGTCATAACCCTAAAACACTTTCTCCTGCACTACTGGCTGAACTTACTACACCACGTATTAAAACAAAAAAAGATTTGCGCCGCCGATATTGGCGTGAGCATTTAACTGATGCCCACTACGGATACGGCTGGCGCATTTATCAATTTGACGGTCATCCTATTATTTATCATTCTGGTTGGGTTGCTGGCTTTCGTGCTGATATTGGTTACTCGCCCGAGTTAGAGATAGGTTTTGCGATTTTAATCAATGCAGAGTCAAATGTGATTAACAAAATATCGAGCAAATTTTGGTCACAAGCCCATCGATTACTTGTCAACAATGATAAAAATAAATCTTAACGTCTTACTCCGGAAGCTGCAGAATTGCGCTTTGCTGCTTGCAACTAGCCCGCTTTTAAATAATGACTTAATCTAATGCCATTTAAGTCAGTAACGCTCACTTAATTAAACGTTATCTTCATTAAACTTCAATAGCCGCTCAAAAACCTAATTATTAATGAAGCCGTTAAATAAAAACTAGACCTTGTAACAAAGTCTGCTTTACTGCCTAGATTAATAACCATTAACTTTACTGACCGCTTTGGGTATTTGACCAGTCGCACGAAAACTCATAATGTTTTTAGCGACAATATCACAAGCACTGTTAAGGTTTGTTGGCGCAGATATATGAGGCAAAATAGTGATGTCAGGGTGATGCCAAAGTCCGCTATCAGCGTTTAATGGCTCATGCTCAAAAACATCAAGCACGGCATGGCTAAGGTGATGACTGTTTAGCGCATTTAACAGTTCATCGGTATTAATGACGCCGCCACGGGCAAAATTAATTACCGCACTACCTTGAGGTAATTGCGCTAATAATTCTTTATTCACCATACCGCGTGTTGCAGGCGTTAATGGTAGTAAACAAACTAAAATATCACTTTGTGCTACCATTTCAGCCAAGCCATTATTTCCACTGTAACTGCTAACATTTGCTATTTTTTTAGCCGTGCGGCTCCAGCCCATGACCTTAAAACCATTTTGTTGTAATTGCTTTGCGCTAACTTGGCCTAATGCTCCTAAGCCCAGAACACCAATACGCCGCTCACTTGCTGGCACAAGTTGATGTTGCTGCCAGTGCTTATTTTTCTGCTGCTTAGCATAACGTGGCATGTCTCGATGAAGATATAAACTCCAGGCTAACACCGCTTCAGACATAGCTCTACTTAGGGTTGGGTCAATTAAACGCACCACCTCAATCTGCGAGTTAGCCAATGACATCATCAAATGTTCAACACCGGCCCAAACACTATGTAGCCATGTCAAATTTTCAAATTCAGCCAGTAATTCAGTATTAGGATTGGCAACAATCGCTAGCTGACAGTGTTTTTTTTCTGCCGGTTTGAGCTCAGAAAAAGCCACAATATTTTCATCAGGCAAGGCCTGATTAAGTGCTGTTATCCAAGTAATTTCTTCATCTTTAGGTAATTGACTAATAAATGGGATCATATGGCTTTGCGTTTATGTTGAAGAGATTTTATTATATTACCCAAGATTTACCTAAACCAGACAATGTTTTAATTTTTTGATAAATAAAAAGTTATACTTTTGCTCTGGCATCCAACGCCCAACTAAGGTATAACGGCGCTATGAAAGTACCTAAACGCATACAGCCACTTGTTAATGATGGCTTAATAGATGAAGTAATAAGCCAATTAATGAGTGGAAAAGAAGCCACCGTTTATATGGTTCGTTGCGGCGACGAAGTTCGCTGCGCTAAAGTTTACAAAGAAGCCATTAAGCGTAGCTTTAAAAAAGCAGCGCAATATCAAGAGGGGAGAAAAAGTCGAAATAGCCGTCGTGCCCGAGCGATGGAAAAAGGTTCAAAGTATGGTCGCGACCAACAAGAGTCTGCTTGGCAAAATGCTGAAGTTGATGCGCTTTACCAATTAGCAGAAGCTGGCGTTCGTGTACCGCAACCTTTTGGCTGTTTCGACGGTGTTTTATTAATGGAACTTGTCACCAATGATACTGGTGATGTGGCACCGCGCTTAAATGACGTGGTAATGTCAGCAGAACAAGCACAAGAAGATCACACGCTGGTTATGCATTATGTCCAGTTAATGCTCTGTGCCGGTATTATTCATGGCGATTTATCAGAATTTAATGTTTTAGTTGATGATTATGGCCCGGTCATTATTGATCTACCACAAGCGGTAGATGCATCAGCCAATAACAATGCCAAAGCTATGTTAATGCGTGATGTTACCAATATGACTAACTATTATGGTCAATTTAGCCCGGCGTTAAAACAAAGCAAATATGGCCAGGAAATGTGGGCACTGTTTGAAAGTGGTGAGCTAACACCAGAATTAGCACTGACTGGCTTATTTAAAGAAGACACAGCCAGTGCAGACGTTGATACGGTATTAGAAGAAATTAAAGCTGCCTTTGAAGAAGAAGAAGCCAGAATAGAACGTATTAGTGACGCTAATGCGGTCGATAGTGACTATTAACATTACGGATACATGGTCACTATTTTTTTGATTATGTTTTGATTAAGCCCAACTTGTTTGTTGGGCTTAATTAAATCAAATTAAATCAAATTAAATCAAATCAAACTAAATCAAACTAAATAAAGTAAAGCTGTGTCAGGTTAAGTTCTGTGAAATCGCCTTACTAGAGCAATACGGCTAATAAAAGAAAATGATACCCGCAATAATCAAACTCGCTAAAAATATCGTTTCACAGCCCATTAACATCACAGGTCGCCAACCAAGAGAAAACACTTGTTTTAATGAAGTTTTAACACCGATTGCCGCAATAGCAACCACTAGTAAATTACTCGATAGACTGCGAATAAAATCAATGAGCCAAACGGGCAAGACACCGACATTTTTTAAAAATGCCAGCACAAAAAACATAATCAAAAAGCCTGGAATAAAGGCACTAACACCCCCCGACATTTTGCTGTTTTTTTCTTTAAAAGCAAAAAAAACCATCATGACTATTGGCATTAACAACGCTACTCTGAGCAGCTTAATATAAGTGGCTACGTCGCCTGCTTCAGGCGATATGGTATAACCAGCACCAACCACTTGAGCCACATCATGAATGGCGCCACCAATAAAAACCCCGGCTAATTCATCTGAGAAACCTAAATAACGGGCAACAACAGGATAAAATATCATTGATAAAGTACTAAAGGTAGTAATACCTATCACGGTAAAAGCAAAGTACTTTTCTTGAGATTTATCGTTTGGCAGCACGGTTGAAATCGCGGCTGCCGCTGAGACACCACAAACCGCCACCGCACCACCAGACAATACCCCAAAAACTTTCGACAAGCCTAAAGCTCGCGCAAACAACACCCCAAAAACCATGGTCAACGCCATGCTCACCATCACAATTAAGGGCGGAGTAATACCGAGCGAGACAATATCAGCAAAAGCAATACGCACACCCAATAAACCCACACACAAACGTAATAACTCTCGTGAGCAAAAGTTAACACCCGCTTGAATATTGACCTTGCTGTAACATGAATGCAGACTCAAACCCATTAATAACGCACAGAGTATAATGGGTGCTTGATAACGCGTGGCAACTATTGCGGCAATTATTCCAATCAATACACATAAGGCAATACCTAATAATTTAGCTTGTAAATTTATCAGCATTTTTAGTTTAACCGTAAGATTTTGTTGCTAAAAAACAGGTTGTGAATTGTACCACTAGTGGTAGCACTTATATTGGTTTTTCTCATACTAAGCATTAAAAAGCCTGCAAGTGCAGGCTTAAAATATAACATATTATAGGGTTTGAAAATCAAACATAACAGCGACTAACTAAACCCGTTGTTATTATTACCTTTAGCCGCAGAGCCCGAAGGCGACATCAGCAGTGTAAAACCAACTAGGTATTACAATTAGGTATCCAATAATTTCTGGGTTTGGCTTACCGTTCGCCATAATATAACTTAATGATCATTTAACACGACTAAAAGCCTTAGGTTATTTATAACACAGCTATCAGCTTGTTAAGTGCGACTATTCACCCCAAATATCTTTCGCTTTAAGTTTTAGCACTTTACGTTCACCGGGTTTGCGTTCAACTTTTGTTTTATTCGGGTTAACATAAATTTTACTGGCCTTAGCATTAGCCGAATTATAATTTTTATCCGCTAACACCTCTTCTAACTTATCTTTAACCTCTTCAACTACCGGCTTTTTTACCTGTTCTTTCGCGCGACGTTGGACATGAAATTTCTTGTCAACGCCTTGTAAAAAGTTGCGTAATACCTGATCTTTACATTCACGATAATTTTTATGATCTGGCTTGCGAGAAAACGCACTTAGCTCTGGCTTATTTAAACGAAAGTTTGCTGATTCCAACATCTCGATAATATCTTCTGCTTTTAAATTAAAAGCAATTTTCAATTTAGTGAGAATAATATTATTGTTTAAACGCTTTTCAACCTTGGCTGGTTCACCTTCTTTTTTACCACGGCGCTCATTAATAAAGCCATTCAAAAATGCAGCAAACGTAGTATCAGGGCAATTGACATAAGCAGGGTCTTCTTCTTGCTTTAGCCAGTTACTTATTTGATCTCGGGTCACGGTTAAATCACCGGCAGCAAAAATAGCAATCACCTTTTGATCGTTAAAATTAAAGGTATATCTCAGGCGACGTAAAACATCGTTGTTAGTCACAAACTTCTCCAAAAATCCAACGCGTGTCGCTGGTTAGTTTTACTTTCAGGCTAAATAGGCTGGCATCAGCCTATGAGCGACTAGCAAAACTCTAGTGATTCAATTACGCGATATTATACACGCTTTAAATAAGCAGATCTTTACCTGCATGCGCTATTTATTAATTGAATAATGTAAAAGCATTAAGGTGTTAAATTTAGCGGTTAAAGATCAGGTAAAACTCATGTTAAGATACGGGTAATTTTAATGTAAACTACATTTACTGGTGCAAATACTAAAGCTTAAAAATACCAAGGTCACGGTTCAGTAAAATGCTTCACTAGGTATTCTTTTCAACGCAATTAAATTACGAGCAGTCATGAGCAAAAATGTTAATCTCTTCAATCCGGTATTAGCTAAAAGCCGGGGTAAAAGTGCCGATAAAAAAGTTTGGCAAAACCTACCTGGTAGTAGTGCCACTGTCGCTATTTTTCACGGCGCGTTATCAACGCAACAGCCCATATTACTACTTACTCATGATACGCCATCGGCATTGCGCCTAGAGCAAGAACTAACCAGCTTAAATCAACAAGCTCAATTACCTATTTGTTTATTTCCTGATTGGGAAACCTTGCCGTACGATACCTTTTCGCCACACCAAGATATTATTTCCCAGCGTTTAGCCACCTTATATCAATTATCGCGTATGGATAAAGGCATTGTTATTGTGCCCATTTCCACTTTAATGCAACGTTTAGCACCAAAACAATACATTGAAGCCAATAGTTTAATCATCCAAAAAGGCGATAAAAAAGATTTACATCAATTAAGACAAAGCTTAGAAGCCAGCGGATATCGCTGTGTTGATCAAGTAATGGAGCACGGTGAGTTTTCTGCTCGTGGTGCCATTCTTGATATCTTCCCTATGGGTAGTAAAACACCGTTCCGTTTAGACTTTTTTGATGATGAAATTGACGAAATTCGCTTATTTGATCCAGAAAACCAACGCTCTAGCGACAAAATAGATGGCATAAATTTATTGCCTGCGCATGAGTTTCCAACCGACACTGACGGCACCAACTTATTTCGCAGCCAATACCGCGAACAATTTACCAGCACCATTGACAAAGCATCGATTTACCACCAAGTAAGTAATGGCATTATGCCCGCGGGCATAGAATATTATTTGCCTTTGTTTTTTCAGCAAACCAATACCTTATGTGATTACCTTGCTGATAATACCTTAGTGATTATCAGTGGCGATATTGATAAAGCCTTAGCTCATTACTGGACCGATATTGACTATCGCTATGAAGACAGACGCTATGATCCCACTCGGCCACTATTGCCACCAAAGCATTTATTTCTCAATAGTGAAGAGCTCTATAGTGCCTTAAAACCTTTTGATCGCATCAATTTAAAACCCGAAGTCATCGAGGACGAATTAAAAGCATCACAAGTGCAGTTTGACGTACACACCTTGCCAGATCTGACCATAGATCATAAATTAAAGCAGCCATTTGAATTACTCAATAACTTTGTTAACAGCAAAGAAACACCAAGCAAACTCTTATTTGTTGCAGAAAGCCAAGGTCGACGTGAAAGTGTATTAGAGCTACTAGAGCGTAATCAAACAAAGCCAAGTATCTTTAACAGTATTGAAGACTTTGTTAACAGTGACGCGCTCATTGGTATTACGGTTAACGCTTTAAGTGCCGGCTTTATTTTTCAAGCCAAAGGCAGTGCGAAAAAAAATGCCATTGCCTTAATAACAGAAGCTGAATTACTTGGCGATCGTGTCCGTCAAACTCGCCGTCGTAATAAACAACAAGAAATTCAAAACGACGCGATATTTAAAAATTTAGCCGAACTAAGTATTGGCCAACCTGTGGTACATATTGATCACGGCATTGGTCGCTATATGGGCTTACAAACCATTGAAAATAGTGGTATTACCACAGAATTTTTAATGCTCAGTTACGCAAAAGAAGCCAAATTATATGTGCCCGTTGCCTCACTGCACTTAATTAGTCGCTACTCAGGCGCTGATGCTGACCATGCACCGTTACATAAATTGGGTAACGATTCCTGGAGTAAAGCCAAGCAAAAAGCGGCAGAAAAAGTACGTGACGTAGCCGTTGAACTGTTAGATATTTATGCCAAACGCGCCAGTAATCATGGTTATAGTTTTAAACGAAATAAAGATGATTATCGCGCTTTTGCAGACAGTTTTAGTTTTGAAGAAACCTTTGATCAAGCACAAGCCATCAATGCGGTCATTAGCGACATGTTATCGCCAAAAGCGATGGACAGATTAGTCTGTGGTGATGTCGGTTTTGGCAAAACCGAAGTGGCCATGCGCGCGGCATTTATTGCGGTGAATGACGGCAAACAAGTGGCGATATTAGTGCCAACTACCCTGCTTGCTCAACAACACCATGAAAGTTTTCGTGACCGTTTTGCCAATTGGCCTATTAACATTGAAGTTTTATCACGCTTTAAAACCGCTAAAGAACAAAACGCTATTGTCAAAGAGGTTGAATCTGGCCAAATAGATATTTTAATTGGTACCCATAAGCTTTTACAAAATAGCATAAAATATAAAGATCTAGGGCTTTTAGTGGTTGATGAAGAGCATAGGTTTGGTGTTAAACAAAAAGAAAAAATAAAACAGCTGCGGGCAAACGTAGATATTTTAACACTGACCGCAACCCCAATCCCACGCACCTTAAATATGGCCATGGGTGGCATGCGCGACTTATCAATAATAGCCACACCGCCAGCAAAACGATTAGCGGTAAAAACCTTTGTAAGAGAGCGCGATGACGCCTTAATTCGCGAGTCAATCCTGCGGGAAGTATTGCGTGGTGGTCAAGTCTACTTCTTACATAACAATGTCGACACCATAGATAAAACCGCTGCAGATATTCAAGTATTATTACCCGAAGCAAAAATTATTACCGCTCATGGACAAATGCGTGAGCGCGAACTTGAACGTGTGATGAACGACTTTTATCACCAACGTTATAATGTGCTAGTTTGTACCACCATTATTGAAACTGGCATCGATGTGCCCACAGCTAATACCATTATTATGGATCGAGCTGACCACTTAGGTTTAGCACAACTACACCAATTACGTGGCCGTGTTGGGCGCTCACATCATCAAGCTTATGCCTATTTATTAACCCCGCATGAAAAACGTATGACCAAAGATGCAAAAAAACGCCTTGAAGCCATCGCCTCGTTAGAAGACTTAGGTGCCGGCTTTACTTTGGCGACTCACGATTTAGAAATTCGTGGCGCCGGTGAGCTATTAGGCGAAGATCAAAGTGGTTCAATGAGCCAAGTGGGTTATACCTTATACATGGAAATGCTTGATGCCGCAGTTACCGCACTAAAAGAAGGTAAAGAATTGTCGCTTGACCAAGTGACAAAAACTCAAACTGAAGTAGATTTACGCGTAGCGGCACTATTACCCGATGACTATATTTTCGATGTAAGTTTACGCTTAAGTTTATATAAACGTATTGCCAGTTGTAAAAATAAACAAGCACTCGACGACGTGCAAGTTGAGCTGATAGACCGTTTTGGCTTATTACCACAAGCAGCAAAAAATTTAGTGCATATCGCCAAGCTGAAACTTAAAGCACAAAAAATGGGTATTACCCGCATTGATGCAGGCCCTGCTGGCGGTACATTTGAATTTAGCAGCGAAACTAAAGTAGACCCTATGTTTATCATCGGCTTAATTCAGCAACAACCGAAAATATATAAAATGGAAGGTGCTAATAAATTGAAATTTAAGCAAGTGACCGAAGATGCAAAATCTCGCTTTATTTTAATCGCTACCATGCTGAACGAATTGGCAAATCACCTGCGTGCTTAAACACCACAATGATCAATACGTAAAGCTAGTCTAGTTATCTTTTATATTTAACAGATAACGGATTGATAACTGATTGACAATATAAGTATTGATCAACCTTTGCTATTATCTCTGGGTAAAATAAACATTAACTGGATACTGAATGAAATTAACTCAACTATTTTTATGTTCTGCCGTCTTAACATTTCCACTAAGCTTAAATGCGACGACACAAGAAAATAATGACCGATGGTTTGATGTCGAAATTATTCTTTTTAGTCAATTAGCTGATAAAAGCCAGTTAAAAGAAAACTTTCCAGACAGCAGTGAATTACCAAAACATCGACGTGTGGAAGATTTACTCAGCCGCTATTTAAACCCTGATATTCGCACGTTAAAGCAACTATTACCCCAATGTGATTCACCACACTATGTCGGGGATTTAGCGAAAAAAAATGCCAAACTCCCTGCGCTTTTTAATGAAAAATCATTAGCGCAAATATCACAATTAGTGCCAGAGCTTTCGGTCTCGAACCAAGCTATAGGTATAGGGCAAGATAGCACCAATCTGCTTGATTCTAGCAACAATGTGACACAGCCTTCAGCAGATAATGACACGGCTAATCGACATATTTTTACCGACAATACCGGACTAAAAAATGCTGGGCTAAATAATACTGAGCTAAACCGTGAAATTACTCGTGCCGAACCAGTGAATAATCCCGCTATTAGTGACGCGACCATTAATAATGCGACTATCAATAATAGCAACACCGGCAACACTGACATCAATGCCATAGCCTTATCAACCACCTTGTCTGATAACGAGCGGGCAAAAACTCAACGTTTAGTACTAGCAGCCGAAAAAGAATTTCAAGGGCTTAAATTTCAATATCCAGCCAAGACTGAGCCAATATTATTATGCCGAATTGACCCAGCATACTTTGCTAACTATCAAGTCGAAAATCCTGACTTTGACTATCACGGTTTTTCTGTTGATAAAGTGCCATTATTGATTGATGGCCCAGAACATATCGACAACAATAAAACACATTTGCTTAGCAAAAACTCATTACAGCTTAATGATATTATTCAAGACTTAAGGTATAGCAAGAACTTTCGCCCTATGTTGCATATGGGCTGGCGACAAGTTGCTCGGCCTGAAAAAAAATCTGTGCCAGTGAAAGTGTATGCCGGTGATAATTTTTTTATCCCTTACCAAAAACAATTAACTCATTTCAACGACCAAAAAAACCACTTGCTTACAGATACTAGCAAGAAAAATCTGATTGAGTCTTTATCGGTGCAAAACCAAACTGAACAGCTACAACAAGCTAAAAAAGCGCGTCTCGAAGAAATTATAGCGCAAATAGCACAGGTAAACGAAAACACCGACGAACTATTAGCAGCACCTGACCAACAAGACTTATCGCTAAAACTTACTGATGAAATGCCCTTAACAGCAACAGTAAGTACGCCACCCATAGCGCCTATTCAACAGTGGTTTATTGAAGGTTTTTTCAATATTCATTTAAAGCATTATTTATTTATTACCGCTGATTTTAATATTTTAGATAAAAGCTTAGCAGAACTGGCCACAGCAAGATTAGCCCCAAGGCTACCAACTAATGCTAATGTAAATCTAAATAGCGCAGCAAATACGTCTAAACCCATACAGGCTAAAGCTATTCGTTTTCAACAAAACCGACGCGTTATTAGTGGCGAAGTGCATTATTTCGACCACCCCTACATGGGCATGATAGTGCAAATTAGACCTTATACAAAACCAGAGCCTGAGCCTAAACCAGAACCAGAGCCTATAGAAAGTCTTTAGAGACTGATTAATGACTTCATTATATTTTTACCAACAACACTTTCGAGGATACTATGGATAAAGAAATTGAAATTCAAGCGGCGGTATTTCGTCGTTTACTCGCACATTTAGATAATCGTAAAGACGTACAAAATATCGAATTAATGAACCTTGCCGGCTTTTGTCGTAACTGTTTTTCTAAATGGACAGTGGCTGAAGCTGAAAAATTGGGTGTTAAGGTCGATATTGATACAGCACGCGAGCAGGTTTATGGTATGCCTTATAATGAGTGGAAAGAGAAACATCAACTGCCGGCAACAGATGAACAGCTAGCGAAATTTAACCAGTTAAACGCAAAGAAATAAAGTCAGCTCAATTTTTCTAGACGATTAATACGCTACCGTACCACCTTATACAAGAATGAAATCCGTTGGGCTGTATCTTACAGTACTTAGTTATTGTCAGTGATATGTAAAAGTATCAGCATAAACAGACAATATGTCGCTAAGTAGAAGCACTACAGCCTGACCTTTAAGCGAATAAAAAAATCACCGCTAGATACTTAATACTTGGTTTAAGATTCAGGCTTAGGTTAAAGTAAAACTTAAACGATAACGTTCAATGCTGTAGCTCTGCGATCATTTCGGTCACGTGATTCCAACCAACGCCCTCGTTTAATTCGTTTTTGACGCCGATCGCGGCCAGAGCGGCGTTCATATTCAGATAGCTCTGGAGAAGTTATTTTAATTTTCAGCTGCTTAATCAATGCATTAGGCGTTTTTTTGCTCTGCTGCTGTTGTTTCTCACGGCTGTCTTTTTCCAAACGCTCTGTTTTGGCTGTAAAACTGGCCGGCAATAAACTTACAAAAACATCCATAACTATTCTCACTCCCTATTAATAGTAACTACAACCCTTGGTTAATTAATCGGCAGTTAGCGGCAAAAGTTTAATCTTTGTTAAGCAGCAATAGACCCTTGCTGAATTTTAAGTTTTAAGAGGAGTCGAGTGCAGCAAAGCTAAAGAAGTCACTGCTACTGAAAAGTTGTTTATAACACTTGCTATAAGAATTTTGTGAAAGTAGATGAGTAAAGGGCTGTAAGAGTAAGACGTTTGATTAGCTAGTCGCTAATTATTACGATTAGGATTACGATTAAAAAAGAAGCTACTATTATCTTTTTTCTTAATCGATAGGGTAAGAAAACATTTATGCAAATGACGAATAGCGATTATCTGCACTAACTAAAACTAAGCGTTTATAGAAAAGCACTGACTTCCTCTGTGGTTAAATAACGCCACTCACCTAAGGGTAAATTAGCCAATTGTACTGGGCCTATTTGCTCGCGATGCAAACCCAGCACCTGATTACCAACCGCTGCAAACATGCGTTTAACTTGATGATATTTACCTTCGGTTATGGTCAATAAGACTTCTTTCTCGGCAACTTGCTCTAACTTCGCAGGACGGGTTAAACCCTCTTCACCTTGCAACTGCACGCCGTGAGTGAACTTCTCTGCCGTAGTAGTCTTCAACGGGTCACGTAGCCACACACGATAAACTTTTTCGCACTGTTTCTTAGGTGAAATAATATTATGCGACCAGTGACCATCGTCAGTAATTAGCACTAGCCCTGTAGTGTCAGCGTCTAGGCGACCGGCAATGTGCATATCAAAGGCCTTATCAACAGCAATTAAATGTAATAACGAGGGATAAATTTCATCAACATTAGAGCAAATGGTGGCAAGGGGTTTATGCAAAATGATATAACGAAAACGACGCGCAGTGAGTGCTTCGTCTTCAATGCAAATGTAATCATCTTCATGCACCTGTCTGGCGGGGTCTTTAATGACCACATCATTGACCGTTACTGTGCTCATTTTAAGCAATTTTTTAGCTTCAGTGCGGGTAAGTTCAGTGCTTTTACAAATAAATTTGTCGAGACGCATAGTCAGTAATATCGCTAAAAGGTAATGAAATAAAGGCGCCGCTATTATCGCTATTTGAATGTTTTTAGCAAGGCTAGCGTGTACAGGCATTACAAAAATATTCATTAGCTTGATTGAATTGAATCGGATAGCATATAACAGAGTAGAAAGATGCCCAATAACTAGCCTTGGTTAAGTGAATGCACAAAACACCGAAATATTGAGCTACTCAACAATTAAATTAACTAAGTTCACCTAGCGCTATTTATACCAATCTCACTAATTATCTGATCATTTCTACTGGTTAAAATAACGCAGTAGTTGGCCATTTCCCCTGTGTATAAAGTAGACCACCTAATTAATGAAATTGGTATTATATGTCAAATACAGCTAATCGCTAATCATATATAAGCAATCTTTCAAGGTTATCTTTTCAGGGTAGCACGCAACAGTAAATCCACTTTTTTCATAAGTTTTAATTGCACTGATATTATTTTGCATAACAAATAATGAAGATGCATTGGTGTTTAAATCAGCTTTTCCTCTAACACTTAATTGCTGAATTAAATGCGCAGCAATGCCTTGGCCACGAAAGTTAGGGTTAATCACCAGCCTGCAAAGGTGGCACTTACCTAGTCTCAAATAATACTGCCCAAACCCTAACAACTCTGCTTGCGCAGAAAGTAAGGCAAATGTCGGCAAAGACTCGAAATTCAAATCACTCTTAAAAGAGTTAAAGTCGAATGGGAAGCTAAAATTAGGTCCTGACCAAATACTTAGTGCTGCTTCGGTCGAAAACCACGACATCAGTTCAGTTAATTTTTCATCCGATGGTTGAGATAAATACATATTTGCCTTATGCCATGCGACAGGGATATTGCCAAGCAGTAACCTAGCCTGAATAAATTAACCATTACGCCTTGATATAAAGCCGATATGAAATGAGCTTAGGTATTAATAAATTTACCTGACAAGGCTAAACCGCTGCGATGATGCAAGATACTGTGACATTGCGCTAAAATAGACAAGGCAATCGACTCGGGCAATTCACCACCAATATCAAGGCCAACAGGGCCATTAACATGACGCATTAACCAAGCTCTGTCTTCAATATTAGCGAGTGTTTCAACATTACCTCTTCGTTCAGTTGGGCCTAATAAACCAATATATTTTGCAATATTATTTTCATGCAGCAAACTTAACCAAGCAGCGTCCAAATTCAAATTGTGCGTCATCAACACGGCGGCATCAAGTTGGCGAAATTGTGCTATTTGAGAAAAGTCGTTGGGATGAATTCTAAAAATTTCTGAGGCCTGCTTAAAACTGCTGCTGCGGGCATAGCTAGAGCGATGATCAACAAGCGTTACCCGCCAGCCCATCTGCGCCGCCATTGACACTAAAGGAATAGCATCTGAGCCTCCACCAAAAATCCATAAATTAGTCGGTGCAGATATTTTGGTTATCGACACTTGATCTTGGCCAATGGTGATATTGCTGTGCGCTGTTGCCTGTTTTATCATTTGCCTTAGAGCATCTTGCTTAACGTTTTCTTGCCCCTGAGCTGTTGTTACTAATAACTGGCCAACATTATCAAACAAACTGATGTTATTTAACGCCTGCGGTGTTGATTCATCAGTTAAAAATATTTGTTGTAAATAGCTTGCTTGCCCCTCTTGCATGCGCTTAAAAAGCTTGGTAAATAAGACTTGATGTGCAGCTGTGACATATTGCAATAATACGCCTATTTTACCTTTGCAGCCTACGCCTAGCTCTGCTGCATAGCCATCTTCTTCTAGCATATCGTATACAACGTAATGGGCTTGCTTGCTATCAAATACTTTTTTCGCATGTAAAACAATATTGGCTTCTAAACAGCCGCCACTGACTAAACCAAGCGATTGTCCCAAGCTATTAACCAGCATGATAGCACCCGGCGAGCGATAACTTGAGCCCGCTTTATTTACTATAGTGGCAATTACCCAGTCAAGTTTTTCGCTATGATTTAAGTAATGTTCAATCAGGGAGTAATGAGAGTGATTATTAAGCAATGGTAAACCTTAAAGTTATTGGGAGCTGGTCACGGGTCTTTAATTTATTATAACAAGTTGGGTAAAGTTAAAAAACATCGAATTTGTATCTATTTACTCTGTGTATCGGTCAAAATCCTAGCTTTTAACATCGACTGACATGGAGGGTGAATATGCTATGCAGTCATATACTGAGATGAAACATGTCGTTAGAGCAATGCTGAAGCAACTAACAAGATGGCGAAGATTGGCAATGTTCTGATTATATAAAGTTTTTGATATTAAAAAAGCCACTTTACAGTGGCTTTTTCATTAAAAGTAAAACTCGCTAATAATTATTTAACGACTTCTTCAGTGGCTTTAGTTGTTTTGGCTGCTTTAACTGGTTTATCTGTTTCAGCCGCTTCAGGCAGTTTATTTTTCGATAATAGTGCTTCACGTAAACGTGTATCAATTTCTTTTGCTATTTTAGGATTATCTTTCAAGTACTTAGCTGCGTTTGCTTTACCTTGACCAATTTTGTCGCCTTTATAACTATACCAAGCGCCGGCTTTTTCAACCATTTCATTTTTAACGCCAAGGTCAACTAACTCACCTAAACTATTAATACCTTCACCATATAGAATTTGAAACTCAGCTTGCTTAAAAGGTGGTGCTATTTTATTTTTAACCACTTTAACACGTGTTTCATTACCAATAATTTCGTCACCATTTTTAACCGCGCCAATACGGCGTATATCTAAACGTATAGAAGCATAAAATTTTAAGGCGTTACCACCTGTTGTGGTTTCTGGAGAGCCAAACATTACACCAATTTTCATTCGAATTTGGTTGATAAAGATAATCATGGTATTTGATTTTTTCAAATTACCGGTTAATTTACGCATGGCTTGTGATAACATACGAGCTTGTAAGCCCATGTGTGAATCACCCATATCGCCTTCAATTTCAGCTTTTGGTGTTAACGCAGCCACCGAGTCGACAACAATAACGTCAATAGCACCTGAGCGAGTTAACATGTCACAAATTTCAAGCGCTTGCTCACCCGTATCCGGTTGAGAAACCAACAATTCGTTAATATCTACGCCCAATTTTGCCGCATAGACAGGGTCAAGTGCATGCTCAGCATCAACAAATGCACAAATTTTACCATTACGTTGTGCTTCAGCAATAACTTCAAGTGTCAGGGTTGTTTTACCACTTGACTCTGGACCATAAATTTCAACAACACGACCTAGAGGTAAGCCGCCAGCACCTAAAGCAATATCTAATCCTAATGAACCGGTAGAGATTGTTTCAACGTCCATGGTGTTATTGTCACCTAACTTCATGATAGAACCTTTACCAAATTGACGTTCGATTTGGCTTAAGGCAGCTGATAATGCTTTTTCTTTGTTATCGTCCATTTATTACTCCACGAGAGGTTTAGGTGCTTAATTTGTTTTGATGAAACAAAGTATACTGTATAGTCGTACAGTATCAAGGTTTTTATTAGATTATTTTATTTATATATAAAAACAAAATAACCTATAGATATTAACCGTTGAAAAATAAAGAGTTTATTAACAAAAGTAACTTTATAAATTTTTCATTTGAAAAGTTACTATTACAGTTATCAATCTTTACACAGTGGTTTTATATGATTAGTTTAACTGATGAATTTTATCAAAAATAGAAAAATTGATCACCTGTCTTACGCATAATCTATGCCCTTAATACTTTCATCAATTTTAGTTACGGCAGTTCAATGATGCAGTTCAATGATAATAATAACAAAAGAACTTTCCTCACACACTCCTATGAGTTTATTATTATTTGACCTTGATTACTTCAAACGTATTAATGATACTTGGGGCCATGAGATTGGTGATCGTCTGCTACAAAAAATATCAACCGAGCACAACTTACCCTGCGAAAAAACGATGGTGTCGGTCGCACTGGCGCTGAAGAGTTCATGGTGGTTTTACCTGATTCTACACTAGACAGTGCAGTAGAGATATTGCACAACGTTTATGTGACTGTATTGCAGCAATAAATATAAAACTTTGAAGATAATCGATGGTTACTATCAGCTTAGATGTTGCCCAACTCAGTGACATTGACACGACCGTGTCGTTGTTAACTCAGCGGGCAGATAATGCATGGTATCGAGCGAAAGACTCAGGACGAAATTGCGTTGAAGTTGAGAGATAAATGCCTAAGTAGCAATAACACTATTTTGTAGATAGGGCTTTCAAATAATTGCTCGACCTTGCTTTTATTATCTTTTTATTTGTCAATTTACGGATTAATTTTGGCGGTTTCCTCATTGTGATCCTTTTAGACATCAGCTGTTAGGTGACGAGCTGCGGTTAGGTTTTCTGGTTTGGCTGATATCTAAAAACTTTAATGGAGCAGTCCAAATTAAGATTAAATCCTATCTCGCTTTGTGTCCGAAACCGCTATATAAATTTATCAAGTAAATAAAAATTGACTGTAAACTTTATACCGCAACCGCCCGTGTAACGCTACCAAATAATGCTATGCCCTGTAAAATAGTCCTGAGTCAAGTGCATAGTCATCTAAATTAAAGCGTCCTTATTCATAGAGGCTGAATAATTACTCAAACGGCGCATTTAATACGCCGTTTGCTGTAATGAAGCTAGACTTTTCTATATTAAACCACCATTGAATGAGGGTCGATCACAAACTTTTGCGCGGCACCTTGATCAAAGGCACTGTAACCTTCAGGTGCACCATCGAGTGAAATTACTTGTACATTAACAGCTTTGGCAATTTGCACTTTATCCCATAAAATGGCTTGCATTAAATTGCGATGATATTTCATTACTGGACATTGCCCTGTGACAAAATAGTGCGATTTAGCCCAACCAAGGCCAAAGTTCATACTAAGTTGGCCTGTTTTAGCCGCTTCGGTAGATGCACCAGGATCGCCAGTGACATAAAGCCCTGGAATACCGATTCCACCACCCGCACGCGTTACCTCCATCATAGTATTAAGTACAATTGCAGGCTGTTCTTGATGATGGCTACAGCCATGGCTATGGGCTTCAAAACCAACACAATCTACTGCTGCATCAACTTCAGGAACACCTAATATTTGTTCGATCATGTCTGGCACCGTTGCATCTTGACGTAAATCAATGGTTTCACAACCAAAGCTTCGCGCTTGAGCTAGACGATCTGGGTTCATGTCGCCTACAATTACACAAGCGGCACCGAGCAATTGCGACGACGCGGCAGCGGCAAGGCCTACAGGACCCGCACCAGCAATATAAACAGTGGCACCAGGGACAACACCAGCGCTTACAGCACCATGATACCCTGTTGGAAAAATATCAGAGAGCATGGTCAAATCACGAATTTTTTCTAATGCCTGATCTTTATCAGGAAATTTTAACAGATTGAAATCGGCATAAGGTACCATGACGTATTCAGATTGACCGCCAACCCAGCCCCCCATATCAACGTAACCAAAGGCGGCACCAGCACGACCAGGGTTAACGTTTAAACAAATACCCGTGTTACCTTCTCGGCAGTTTCTACAACGACCACAAGCAATATTAAAGGGCACGGAGACAATGTCACCAATGTCTAAAAACTCAACATCACTACCTTTTTCTATAATCATACCCGTAATTTCATGACCTAAAACAAGGCCAGGTTCAGCTGTAGTACGACCGCGTACCATATGTTGGTCACTGCCACAGATATTGGTGGTAACCACTTTTAAAATAACCCCGTGCTCACATTTGCGGTTGCCAATGGCAAGCTTAGGGTAGGCAATATTTTGAATTTCAACACTTCCAGGGCCGGTATAAACAACGCCGCGGTTTCCATGACTTGAACACATATCAAACTCTCTTGTTGGTTAAATGACACTAACAACATATTTTTAATCATTTGTTTTTGTCATTATTTAAGGATAAAAGCCAATTTACTTATCGTTAGTAAAGTAGTGATTGGCTAAGGTTAAAAAACATAAGTCAGAGTAACGTTTTACCGCTAATATCAGCATATCTGAAAAAGACATCGGCATGCCTAAAACAGACGAAATCAACTTTAATATCAGGAGTGTTGAAGCAGAAAACTAACGACAAGGTTTAATGAAATTAATTAAAACTATGTCGTTAGTTATGGGGAAGAAGTTATTATATTAACGGCTTTTTCTTGTCCGGTTATTTAGAAAACACCACGGTTTTTTTACCGTGCAAAAAAATTCGATGCTCGATATGACAACGAACCGCACGCGATAACGTTAAACATTCTATATCACGCCCTTTAGCCGCTAAGTCTTTTGGGTAGTAACCATGATCGACTGTCTCAACACCTTGGCTGATAATAGGCCCTTCATCGAGTTCATCACTGACATAGTGCGCGGTAGCGCCAACTAGCTTAATGCCACGATCATAAGCTTGATAATAAGGTCTGGCGCCCTTAAAACCGGGTAACAATGAATGATGAATATTAATGGCTTTACCTGACAGCTTTTTACACATGTCATTCGATAATACCTGCATATAACGCGCTAATATCACCAAGTCGGCTTCACATTCTTGAATGATCTGCCAAACTTTCGCTTCTTGTTCGGTTTTGGTTTCCTTACTGATAGGTAGATGGAAATAAGGGATACCATGCCATTTCGCTAGCTCTTCTAAATCTGGATGGTTAGAGATAATTGCTGGAATTTCAATAGCTAGATCCCCCGTACGATAACGGTATAATAAATCATTAAGACAATGATCGTGTTTTGACACCATGATCACTACTTTAGATTTATAAGGACTCGAGGCCAATTGCCATTGCATTTCAAATTCACTGGCGCGTCGCTCAAATTCTTGCCTAAACTCTTCTGCGCTAAAGTCTGTTGCCGTATCGGCTCTAAATTCTATGCGGATGAAAAAACGATTGACTGCCGTATCATCAAACGAATGAATTTCATTAATATAAAAACCTTTTTCACATAAAAAACGGGTAACCACATCAACCGTACCCGGTCGACTAGGACAATCTGCTGTAATAATATGAGTTTGCGATACTGGATTGATATCGGACATTTTCGATCCTATTTTTAATGGTTAAAAACCGCTTAGTTATATTTATTTAAACTTGAGCGGCTTTATTTTTGTCGGTTATTTAAACAATAGTTAGGCCATATTCTTGGCTACCTTGTTGGATCCATAACCAGACATAGTCAGAAAAACTTCGGCGCACAACCAGTTGAAACTTGTCTTCGCTAACACGCAATATATGCGCACCAGCTTTAGCAAAAGTGGTACCAACCACTTTGCCAACAGGAAAGCTCTCAAGGTGGAAATCGTAACCGGTAGACTTTTTCATTAAGTCGATAACATTTTCACCGCTCAGTTCAATGAGGGTTTGTGCGCCACTAATATCACTCACGGCAAAATGCCCCTTTAGATAAGCGCGAAGTTTTTGCTCCACATCGTATTCACTGCCGGAAGCCACAATAACTAACCACTCATCAGGCGCTAACCACATTATCTGTGCAAGTTCACTCTTGGCACTGCTACAAGGCATTATTGGCAGCGCTACCCCTAAGGCTTCTTGCACACCAGCCAAAAATTCAGTATCTTGCGCATTGCCACGTAAATTAAGGTGACCCAATAAGGCCGCTTCATGCAAAATAATACCGCCTGAGTTCGACTGGCCAATTAATTGCTCAAGCTGAGCATGATGCAGCGGTGATTCTACTTTGATTGCATTAGACATTTTGACGGTCTCCCTTTGGATCATAAAATACTGGACTGCAAATTTCAGCTTCAACGGTACTGCCATCACTTAATGGCAAGAATACACTTTCACCTTTGCGGTTAATACCGCCTTTAACTACTGCTAAAGCAAAAGAATACCCCATACAAGCACTGTAATAACTTGAGGTGACATGGCCAACCATGGTCATTGGAATGCTTTGATTTTTATCCAAGACAATTTGTGCGCCTTCTGGTAAGACAAAATTTGGATCTTTGGGTTTCAAGCCAACCATTTGTTTGCGATCGTCTCTTTTATTATCAAATCGGGTCCAAGAACGTTTACCAATAAAGCTAAACTCTTTCTTCTTGCCTACTACCCAGTCCATGTCTAAATCTTGTGGGCTAACCGAGCCATCGGTGTCTTGCCCAACAATAATAAAACCTTTTTCTGCGCGTAAAATATGCATGGTTTCGGTGCCGTACGGGGTAATATTAAATTCTTCACCCGCTGCCATCACGGCTTTCCACGCATGCATACCGTAGTTAGCTTGCACGTTAATTTCAAACGACAGCTCACCGGTAAAAGAGATGCGAAAAATGCGTGCTTTAATCCCTGCTACGGTCGCTTCGCGCCAATCCATATACTTGAAACTGTCATTACTGACATCAATGTCACAAATTTTTTCTAACACTTTACGTGAATTAGGCCCTGAGATGGTCATCGTTGACCAATGATCCGTTACCGTTGAGAAATACACTTCAAGCTCTGGCCACTCGGTTTGATGCCACAGCTCTAACCATTGCAATACACCTGCAGCGCCGCCTGTGGTGGTGGTCATGATAAAACGATTATCGTCAAGACACACGGTAACGCCATCATCAAAGACCATACCGTCTTCTTTACACATAACCCCATAGCGACATTTTCCAATCGCCAATTTTTTCCATGGATTGGTATAGACACGCTCCAAAAATTCTCGAGCGTCTTTTCCTTGGATGTCAATTTTACCTAAGGTTGAAGCATCTAAAATACCGACACTGTTACGTGTTGCCAAACACTCACGTTCAAGTGATTGTTGCATGGTTTCACCTGGTTGAGGGAAGTACCATGGGCGTTTCCATTGACCAACATCTTCAAACTCGGCGCCATGATCTAAATGCCATTTATGCATAGCGCTAAAACGTGCGGGATCAAACAAGTGCTTAACATCGGCGCCAGCTAATGCACCAAACGTTGTTGGAGTATACATAGGACGAAAGATAGTCGTCCCCGTTTCTGGGATGGATTTTCCTAACGATTTAGCCGTGATGGCCATGCCGTTGATATTGCCTAACTTGCCTTGATCTGTACCAAAACCTAACGCTGTGTAGCGTTTAACATGCTCAATAGATTCAAAACCTTCACGGTTAGCCAGTTCAATGCCGGCGGCAGTTACATCATTTTGATAATCAACAAACTGCTTTGGTGCGCGACTGGTCTTTTTACTGTGCGGTATGTGAAATAATGCCATTGAGGCATCTTCTTGTGGATCATTTATTTTCGGTAATTCACCGGTATAAATTCCTTCACCTCTACCTGCTGCTTGAGACGCTATAGCACCGGTAGTGAAACCGTCACTGATCACTTTCGATAAGGCATAAACACCTTCCAATCCACCACAAACATGTTGCTTTTGTACCGTTTTACCGGGTACAAAGCCTGCAATGTCATCATTCCAAACCGGGCGAGAGCCCGTATGCGATGACAAATGAATAACAGGACTCCATCCGCCAGAGCTGGCAACTGTATCACACACAAAATATTTTGCTGCGCCTGTAACACTATGATTAGCAGCATCTATTGGCGCAACATCCACACCTTTAACTCGTTTGTTACCTTTGACTTCGATAACCGCATGATCAAAGATGATTTCTATACCTAGTTTTCTGACTTTATCAACCAGCTCACCATTTGACGTACTTCGAGTGTCAACAACGGCCACAACTTTACGACCTGCATGATGCCAATCAATAGCCGTTTTGTATGCATTATCATTCGTCGTCATTAGCACCAATTTGTTACCGGGTACAACATCATAACGATTAATATAGGTAGAAATCGCATTCGCTAGCATACAACCTGGAACGTCATTATTAGCATAAACCAAAGGACGCTCATGAGCACCCGTGGCTAAAATGACCTGTTTTGCTCGTACTTTGTGCAATCGTTGGCGCGTACTTTGTAACTGATGCTCACCTAAATGGTCCGTACGGCGTTCATTAATACCCACAAGATTATGATCGAAATAGCCGAAAACTGTACTGCGTGGTAATAAGTATACGTTGTCCATGTTAGCAAGCTGGGCGACAGTTTTTTCAACCCATTTGCTTGGAATTTGACCATCTATTTGCTGTGTGCTGCATAATAAACTACCACCAAATTCATTTTGTTCATCACTAATGATAACCCGTGCGCCTGATTGTGCCGCAGACAATGCTGCCGCTAACCCTGCAGGGCCACCGCCAACGACCATCACATCACAATGATTGTGCATTTTGTCATAACTATCTGGATCGCCTGTTTGTGGACTAGCTCCTAAACCTGCACCTTTGCGGATCAAGTGTTCATAAGACATCCATAACGACTGTGGAAACATAAAGGTTTTATAATAAAATCCAGGCGGCATCATTGAACCACCTAGTTTGCCAACTGTTGACATTAGATCGAAATCAACATTAGGCCAACCGTTCGTTGAGCTCGCCGTCAACCCTTGATACAGGTCGGTTTGGGTCGCGCGTGGGTTCGGAATTGTCGTGGCTTGGGTCGAGCCAATTTGAAAAATGGCATTGGGCTCTTGTGAGTCACTGGTAATAATACCGCGAGGCCGTGAGTATTTAAAACTACGCCCGACGACATCAACGCCGTTGGCTAGTAAGGCTGACGCGACGGTATCACCTTCAAACCCCTCATACTCTTTACCGTTAAAGCTAAACGTTAAAGTTCGGTTACGATTAATGCGTTTGCTACTTTGAGCGATTCGATTAACTTGGCTCATGATTGGCCCTCTTTACTAGCGGTAACACTGGGCTCTTGACCCATTTTGTATGTTTCCATGATTTCATAGGTCACCGTATTTCTAGTCGCGTTAAAATATTTACGACAACCATGGCTATGCAGCCACATTTCATGATGTAAACCACGCGGATTTTTACGGAAAAATAAATAATGCGCCCATTGCTCATCACTTAGTTCTTCTGGGTTTAGCGGGCGCTCGATGTGTGCTTGTCCTGCTGGACTAAACTCTTCTTCTTCACGCATCTCTTCACAATAAGGACAGTGGATAAGTAACATAATAAATTCCTCTTAGTGGGCAACGCCGGCTGCGCCATGTTCGTCAATTAATTCACCCGATGAAAAACGATCAATGCTAAATGGTTTCGCTAACGGGTGCGCCTCATCATGGGCAATAGTATGGGCAAACACATGACCTGCCCCCGGTGTTGCCTTAAAACCACCCGTACCCCAACCACAGTTAAAATAAAGCCCCTTAATGTGCGTTTTAGAAATAATAGGACAGGCGTCAGGGCAAGTATCAACAACACCACCCCAAGCTCTATTGAGTCGCACACGACTGAAGATTGGAAACATTTCGATAATGGCTGCAATGGTATGTTCAACAACATTGAAAGAACCACGCTGGCCATAACCGTTATAACCATCGATACCGGCACCAATGACCAAGTCACCTTTATCGGATTGACTCATATAACCGTGTACATGGTTTGACATAACCACGGTATTTAAAACGGGTTTTAATGGCTCTGAAACCATTGCTTGTAAAGGATGTGATTCAAGCGGTAATTCCATGCCGACCATCTTGGCGATCACACTAGAGTTGCCGGCAGCGACACAAGCAACCTTATTCGCGGAAATAAAACCACGATTGGTTTCAACACCTTCCACTGCCCCATCTTTACGACGAATACCAGTTACTTCTGTTTGTTGTAATAAATCAACACCTAATGCATCTGCTGCACGGGCAAAACCCCAGGCAACGGCGTCGTGACGAGCCGTACCTCCACGCGCTTGCCATGAAGCGCCCATTACCGGATAACGTGCATTTTTAGAACAGTTTAAAATAGGGACCATTTCTTGTACTTGTGCGTTGCTAAGTACTTCCCCGTCAATGCCGTTAAGACGATTGGCATTAACGCGACGTTCGATGTCACGCATGTCTTGTAAACTATGTCCTAGATTTAATACACCACGTTGACTAAACATCAGGTTATAATTCAGCTCTTGTGCTAAACCTTCCCATAGTTTTAATGAGTGATCATATAAGTGTGATGCTTCGTCCCATAAATAGTTTGAACGTACAATGGTGGTATTACGCGCGGTATTACCGCCACCCAAATAACCTTTTTCAACCACAGCAATGTTAGTGATACCATGTTCTTTAGCTAAATAATAAGCGGTTGCCAGACCGTGCGCACCTCCTCCTATGATGACAACATCATAGTGTTTTTTAGGGGTAGGATTACTCCAAACCCGCTGCCAATTCTCGTGGTAACTAAACGAGTGTTTTAATAAACCAAATCCTGAATATTGTTGCATGGTATTACCTTTTTCTAAATTGTATTATTGGCCAAATAGGAAGACCTAAGCAGCTTAAGCCTTGGGCATATCCATTATCGATACACTGGATTTTTTTCACACAACTCCAACACTTTATTTCGTACATCATCAATAACCTGTTCGTTGTTGATGTCATCTAAAACATCACAAATCCAACCGGTGAGTTGTGCCGCTTCATTAATACCAAAGCCACGACTAGTGATTGCTGGTGTGCCGATACGCAGGCCACTAGTAACAAACGGTGATTGTGGATCATTGGGTACTGAGTTCTTGTTAACCGTGATATTGGCACGTCCTAGTGCAGCATCAGCGTCTTTACCCGTAATACCTTTGTCTATTAAATCTAATAAAAACAAATGATTATCAGTGCCTCCAGAGACAACATTATGTCCACGTTGCTGGAATACTTTTGCCATTTCACGCGCATTGTCGATGACTTGTTGCTGATACTCGACATAACCATCAGAGAGTGCTTCTTTAAAACAAATAGCTTTGGCTGCGATAACGTGCATCAAGGGTCCACCTTGACCCGCAGGGAATACCGCTGAGTTAAGTTTTTTGGCAAGCTCATCATTTTGTTTCGCCAAAATTAATCCGCCACGAGGGCCTCGCAATGTTTTGTGAGTTGTGGTGGTAACCACATCGGCAATGGGTACTGGGTTAGGGTATAGCCCTGCAGCCACCAAACCTGCTACATGAGCCATATCAACAAATAACCAAGCGCCAATGCCGTCGGCAATATCACGAAAACGCTGCCAATCAACCACACGTGAATAAGCAGAGAAGCCAGCAATGATCATTTTGGGTTGATGTTCTTTGGCAAGGCGTTCGACTTCCTCGTAGTCAATTTCACCCGTTGTTTCATTTAAGCCATACTGAACTGCGTTATAAATTTTACCGGAAAAACTTACTTTAGAGCCGTGAGTTAAATGACCACCGTGGGCTAAGCTCATACCAAGCACAGTTTCACCCGGTTTTAGCAATGCCATAAATACAGCAGCATTGGCTTGTGAACCAGAATGTGGTTGTACATTGGCGTAATCGGCACCGAATAATTTTTTAGCACGATCAATAGCTAATTGTTCTATAACATCTACGTGTTCACAGCCGCCGTAATAACGTTTACCTGGATAACCTTCGGCATATTTGTTGGTAAGTTGTGTTCCTTGAGCTTGCATTACTCTAGCACTGGTATAGTTTTCTGAGGCGATCAGTTCAACGTGATCTTCTTGACGTCTATCTTCTTGCTGAATTGCCTGCCAAATCTTGTCGTCGAAGCCTGCTATTTGATCATTTTTATAAAACACTTTACGTTCTCCGCGGCTAAAATAATCGCCGTAGTTTTTTATTTAGGATTGATTTGATACTAGCCTGAGGTCAACCTAGTAATAGTTCAGTTAACGCCATTTTTGCGCTAAATTACGACATTTTTTTTGAGGGATAATGTCGTGCTTAGCTTCTGTGTTTAACCTTTACTGGTGGGCGGTGTATGAGCTACCTTAGTTGCTCCATTCTGCGCTAAATATATTTTTTCTTGTTCATATCGTGCTAATTCAGCAGCAGATATTTGGGGTGAAAAATGTCCCAATGCGGCATAGCACAAACCAATTAAGGGTGATAACCAACACGCAAATGCTAATGGAATATAAAGTAGATTTTCTACATTACCTTCGCTAATTCCCAAACCTAGTGACGTGATGACAAAAGCGCCACCCGCATTCCATGGAATTAAAGGAGAGATTAAAGTACCGCCTTCTTCTACGGCGCGCGATAAATTCAATTTAGAATAACCTTTCTTAACATAAGCTGATGCAAACATTCTTCCCGGTAACGCAATAGAAAGGTAAGGGTCGCCAGCGACAAGATTAGTTGCTATTGCAGCACCGGTAGCTGATGCTTGTAGGCCAAAAAAAGATTTAACACTGCCAAGTATTGCCGTAATAATAGTATCTAGACATTTAGTACACTCAAGTGCACCACCAAACCCTAATGCAATGATAACTAGGGTAATAACCCAAGTCATCGATTGAATTCCACCTCGATTTAATAAGCCATCTATTTCAGAAACGCCGGTTTCAATTTTATATCCTGATTGCATAAAATTAAATATTTCATGCAATGAAGCGCCCTGAACAAATATCGCGAGTAACGCACCCGCCAATACGCCAGCGAACAACGAAGGCAAGGCAGGCATTTTGTTAAGGGCAAGTACAATGACGAGTAATGGTGGCAGTAACACTAACAAGGTGATATTAAAATTGCTCTCTAGGCCACTAGTAATCGCTTCTATTTTAGAAAAATCAACTTCATTGGAAGCAATTAGATTAAATCCAACAAACAAATAGATGACCAAAGCAATAAGCATTGCGGGTACCGTCGTTGGCAACATGTTACGGATATGATCAAAGAGATTAACGCCTGTTACGGCAGGTGCCAAGTTGGTAGTATCTGATAGCGGCGATATTTTATCACCAAAGAAAGCACCGGAAACTACGGCTCCTGCAGTCCAATACATTGGGATATCAAAGCCAGAACCAATGCCCATCAATGCCAATCCTACCGTACCTGTAGTACCCCAAGAGGTTCCTAGAGATACAGATACGACGGCACATAACAGCATAGCTGCAACCAGAAATATTTCTGGATTCAATATTTTTAGACCATAGTAGATTATTACAGGTACCGTACCACTGGCAATCCAAACGCCAACGATCATACCAACGATCATTAGAATAGCAATGGATGGCAGGCCAACACGAACGACGTGCATTACCCCTTTTTCGATATCATCCCAGCGATAGCCACGAAACCAGGCTAATGTAGCCGTAATCGCTATGCCTATTGCCAGCGGAATATGGGGCGTAAAATCGCCATAATAGAATAATTGCATGGCCAGTAATGCCAGTGTCAATATTACCGGCAGTATTGCCATAAATAAACTGGGTTTTAATTTGTTATTTTCAGTCATTTGTTGCTCCTGTTCAGTTATCAGGTGATGAGCAAAATTTCAAAATAATTTGAGCTCTTTCTCACTCTCTAGATAACACTAAAGTACAAATGTAAACTCAGAATAAATGACTTGTAAAAATATGTAAACGAGCGATTACTTGATTAGATGTCTCGCTGGTTAGCAGGAAGGATTGGAGAGAAATTTACAATACTCTTGGGATATAGCCGATACCACTAGCTAAATCATATTGTGTTTATGTTGCCAAGTTTTCTTGTTATATTTTCCTAATATCAATTTTAGTTGGATTTTATTAGGGTCTGTTTGAATAATTTAACTACTATAAGTTGCCGCCTTAGCTAAACTCTTTTCCATAATAGGAACCAATTGTAAAAGCAGTTGTGACCCTTGTTTAAGGGTACCCTTTTTAGCCTTATGTTCGAGTTGACGCAATAGTTTACTGGCTTGTGTAAAACCTAGCATATCGCAGGCTCCTGCGAGTTCATGCGCTTTGTTTTCTACTTCATAATGATCATCACTCGCTAGGCTTTGTTGTAATGTCGGCCAGAGTCTCTGTTGGGTCTTGCAAAAGCTTTGCATTAACTTTGCTAATTTAGCTGGACCTAATATCTGTAGGTGAGTTTCGATCATTGACTGGTCTAGTAACTCTGCCTCACTGGTGAGACTTATTTGAGTAGTCGTTATAAAAGGCTGGGGCTGTTGTGGATCCAATGCCCGCTCTATCGCCCCTAATAATAAGTGCTGTTTCACAGGTTTAGCCACGACATCTTGTAACCCAGCATTGAAATAATCGTGAATATCGTCAGGACGGACACTGGCAGTTAAAGCAATTATTGGCGTTTTATAGTTGCGACATTCAGTTTCTTTTCGGATTTTTGCACTGATCCCTAAGCCACTTATTCCCGGTAAATGCATATCCATTAAAATGATATCGAAGGTTTCGTTATTCGCGATCTCGATGGCACTATGACCATTATCAGCTAGTTTTACTTGGTGTTTTTCCAGCAAACCCAGCACAACTTGCTGGTTAATCTCAACATCTTCAACTAATAAAATTTTCAGTACCGGCAGTATCGGCAATATTGGTTTGGTTTTATATTCACTTGCTTCAGCTACTTTCAACATCACCTCAACCCAGAAAGTACTCCCCTCACCTAGGGTACTCTCGACGCCAATTTGTCCTCCCATTTCCTGACTCAGTTGACGACAGATAGAAAGTCCTAGGCCTGTTCCGCCAAAGCGGCGGGTGATAAACTCATCGGCCTGAGTGAAGCGTTCGAATATTTTTTGCTGTAATGCTAACTCAATACCAATTCCGCTATCTTGAATTGAAAAGCGTAGCCGATGTTGATTATCTTCTTGCCCAAGGTGAGTGACACTGAGTAATATCTCACCATGGTAGGTAAATTTGATCGCATTGGCTAACAAGTTGGTTAGGATTTGGCGCAAGCTGCCTGCGGCATCATAATAACATTCACCCGCTGTATGGAGGTCAAGCTTCAATTGTAAGTGCTTTTCATCAGCATTAGGCTGCATCAAGCTGATGAGGCTATGGAGTAACTCATCGAGAGAAAAAATAGATTCAGAGCCAACGTAGCCACCTTCTTCCAGTTGAGCGTATTGCAACACATGGTCAAAAGTTTCAAGTAATGCTTCAGTGGAATCATGTAATACCTTCACGCGGTAGCACTGTAGTTTTGTGAGTTCATCGTTTTGTAGTAGTTGAATCATCCCTAGCATGCCATTCATTGGTGTGCGTATTTCATGACTCATAGTAGCCAGAAATTTTGATTTGGAATTGTTTGCTTCTTCGGCGACTTCTTTAGCTTGCTGCAAGCTCATCGTACGACGTTCTACCATTTGTTGGAGTTGATCGCGATTATAGCGCAGTGCCTGTTTTTCCTGTTCGCGTCGATTGATATCATGTCCAATTGCAAGACGCATATCATTAAGCGCATTGACCAATTGATTCAATTCGTCTGAGGTGCGAGGTTGTCGGCGCTTTAACGTTAGGGAGGCTTCGAGCTCACCGTCACCAATAGCTTTACTGTAGCTCGCCATACTTTCTAGATGTCGGGTAATTTGCCGCTGTAAGATGAACATAATCACTAGCATGATGAGTACTACGAGTAATGTCTGGTTTAATAAGATACTAAAACCCGTGCCCCATAATCGAGCCTTTACAGCGGCGAGATCGGTAGCAATAATCAGTGTTCCTAGTTGGCGACCACCACTTTGTTCGATGTTTTTGTCAGTGACGCTTTTAGTGTGACCAATTTGTTTATTAGGGACGCTAAGGACAAAACTTGTTTTCATCACATTTTTGTTGCTATCAACTACTTGTGCTGGCAAACGAATAAAAGTATTACGTGTATGATCTTTAAGCTCAAGGCTCGCTATGTCAGGAAGGGCTTTAATACCTTTAAGTTGCAGTTTAAGTTGTGTCTGATCAAAATCCCACATACTACGGGCCAGACTGGCAGTATAACTCGTGCGTATTAACTGGATCTGTTGATCAATATTACGCATTTCTCGCTGATAATCTAACGTAATTTGTAACGCCGTTGACAACATAATAAAAACAAAACTACACAGGCTGATATAAATTATCATACGATAACTTAAGGGGTGATCTTTAGGGTAACTGATTAGACGACGCCAGCGGGGGATGTTTGGCAAGTTCAAGGTATATCAAGCTCAGTCGAGGATTCAAGGTATATCTTGCTGTACTGGGTTAGTAAATGTTGGATTTTACCGTTTTTATGCAACTGCTTTAAACGTTGATTAATGTAAGGCAGGTGTTGACTAAGTTCACTACGGGGGCTTATTGCTAGATAGTAGTATTCGGTTTCTAACTTAAATAGCGTTTCTATAATTTGTTTGTGATATCCCAACTTTTGAATTTGTAACTTACCACTCACAATACCTAATGGCATGAAATCAATTCTTCCGAGAGCCAATTTTTCAAAGTTTTGTTTACCCTGAGAGACATATTCAATTTGATTATTGTCATTAATAAGTTTATCTAAACTATCACCGAAACTATCACCGAATAGCAAGCCTACGTTTTTTCCTTTTAAGTCATTGACAGAATGAAAATTTTTACTTTTATTTGAGTTGATGAAAACGCCAATGGTATCGGCGACAATATGTTGTTGGCTAAAGTCAAAATCAGGCTCTCGGCTTGCTATTCGATAGGCAGCTACCACGATATCAGCATGTCCTGTTTTAACTTCCGATAAACACCGCTTCCAGTTACCTAAGGTATCAAGCCTTACTTGATAGCCTAATTCACCAAATATTAGTTTTACTACCGCTGGTGCAACACCAATTAATTCTTGCTGCTGAACCCAAGAAACGGGTGGATAATAGGGGTGACCACATGCTATTAGCTCTCTTTCCTGACTTTTGGACGATTGAGGTGTCATTAATAAGCCAATGACTGTCAAAAAAATTGGTGCTAACAAGGGTGATTTCATACGACATTAACAAGTTTGGGTGTAAATAGATAACCTGCGCCATGAACCGTTAAGATTAATCGTGGAGCTGCGGAATCATCACCAAGTTTACGACGTAATCGACCTATTAATACATCAACAGTACGATCAGTAGAAACCCACTCACGGCTTCGAATCTGATCAAGGATTTGGTCCCTGCTCATAATTTTGCCAACGTGATCCATCAAACATTTCAATAATTGAAATTCACCTTCCGTGAGTTGCACTATGATTTTTTGTTCATCAATAAGCTGCCGTCTGACAGGGTTCAATTTCCAGCGATCAAATGCCTTCAGAATATAGTCGCCAGTAACCTCCAATTTTGCCTGTTGGCACAGTTTGACACGGCGAATAAGATTCTTAGCCCTAGCCAGAATTTCGCGCGGATTAAAAGGCTTAGTTACGTATTCATCTGCTCCACATTCTAGTCCTATAATACGGTCAACCTCGTCTTGACTACCGGTTACTAAAATAATACCCGTTTCGCTGTTAACGCGTAATTCTCTGGTTAAAGTCAAACCATCTTTGCCAGGCATTCTGATATCAAGTAAAATAAGGTCTACGGCTCCAAGAGCTAATACTTCTTCAGCTTCTTCAGCAGTAGTTGCACACAGAACGTTATAACCTTCGTTTTCAAAATAACTACTCAAGACCTGACGCGTCAACTCGTCATCATCAACAACTAAAATTTTGGTATGAGTTAGCATTATTCGGTCTCCTTTAATTTTATACTGCTAATTTGAACGATATATTGATTCTCGTCAAGTCAAAGAAATCGTTGATAAATATGCTTTGTCAGTGAGTTTACAAGCTATTTATTAGGAGGTATCCTAGTTTTAGTGTTTATCTACTAATGGAGAAACCATTAAGCTAAGCAGGAATATATCGGTTATATATCATTGATTTTCAGCCCCGTTGACCATAACCATCTCCAATAGATACAACAATCATCAAGGAATAATATGGAAGACTGAAATCAGTATTACTTCTTTTAGCCATAAGGTCATATTTTAACGGCAATTACTTGTAAAAGCTTGATGGTGATTCGCCTAATAATGTTTAACTCGAAGTGTCTCAGTTTAATGCCAAATAGGAATGGTAATGCCACCAAGACATCTAAATTTTAGATAAATAGAATAATAACCTTTTACTCAGGTCTATTGATCTTTCATGTTTAAATTTTGTTCGAGTTAAATACTTTTTAATCTCAGCGTTAGAAATCTAGCATAGTTGTTCTATGTAAATTCCTTATCACAAAGAACAAGCAGCATTTAAATGAATCCGAAGGACAGTATTTATTAGCCATTTCTAATGCGTTATCGCCTATTGGACTAGAAATGGCTACAAACCCTATCCATGTTAACAAAGAGATGGTTCAGTTCATGGTTAGAACACATTACAACTTGGGTTATAAGTTGTAATGTAAAAACTCTGCATCCAAGCACTAAAAATGATGAAACATTTTGCTTGAGCTAGTTTATATCCCTTATGAAAAATTAGTACTCAATAGAAATATCACCTTGAGGAACACTGCAGCAGCTCAATATGTATCCATCAGCAACATCTTCATCTGTGATGCCACCGTTATGTGACATAACGACTTCACCATAAATCTTTTTCACTTTACAGGTGCCGCATATGCCCATACCACAGGCTTTAGGAATGTGAAGACCCACTTGTGATGCGGCTAAATGCACTGTGCTACCTGGTTGTATCTTGACCGATTTACCCGTTTTGCTAAATGCTACTTCTATTACAGTATCATCATCAACCGACTCGCTTGCAGCATCTTCCGCTTGCTGTTCTGCATCGAGTTGTGCTTCTTCCGGTGGCGCACCAAAATTTTCTTCATGGTAATTTGCCATGTCAAAGCCTATTTTTTCTAACATACTTTTAACAGCAGCCATATAAGGCGTTGGTCCGCAACAATAAACGGTGCGTTCGAGAAAATCGGGCGCTATCATTCTAAGCTTTTGTTCATCGAAGAAGCCTCTATAACCACTCCAGCTATCGCCATGGTCATATCGCTCACAAATAAAATTGAGGTTGAAGTTAGTTATTCTAGAATCCATATACTCAAGTTCGCGACGATATATTATGTCCCTAGGTGTACGGGCACTGTGGGCAAAAATCATATCAACCTCAGCGTTAGTATCAAACCACCAACGGGCCATTGACATCACGGGTGTTATGCCAACACCACCAGAAAGTAGCAAAACTTTGTCGGCAGTAATATCAATGCAGTTGAATATACCTACTGGGCCATGCACCGCGATTTGATCACCTTGTTTCAGGTTGTCATGTAACCAGTTTGATACTTTGCCTCCCGGCATTCTTTTTACCGTGATTGAAAAACTGTATGGCACTGAAGGAGATGACGAAATAGTGTAACTACGTAATACTTGCATACCGTCAATTTCTAATTCTAGCGTCACGAATTGGCCAGGTTTAAAAAAGTGCATTACAGGCTCTGTGCTGGCAAAGCAATAAGTACGAGCATCAAGGGTTTCGTCAATCACTTTGTCGCACTGAACATTGTGACGTCCGTTGGTCCATGTTTGGGTTTTAACCGAGTGCAGGGAGGTATTTGTCATAGGTGGAACCGCATATTATATTTATAATGATAAGGTGCACTAAGTACTTATTTACCGCTTAACTAAAAGCGACATTGATCTAGTCATTTTTGCCACCTCAGTGTTTAATCCTTTATGTACTCATATTGATCTAGATCAATTTATTTATTAATTTCTTTTTTTGTCGGTATTAATTAGCTTTTGGGTCGGTATTAATTAGCTTTTGGGTCGTTTTTGGATAAACCGATTAACGCCGTGAGATTCAATATCTAACAACAAATACTATGAACACTTTATTGCTTAAAGTTGTTCATTATCTAAATAAACAACGACATCTAATCTGTCGATTAGAAAGCACAAAGGAATTACTCATGACTTGTTCACATGAACATCAAAACTTACTGCTTACTTTAGAAAATAAATCGGCTCAGGCTATTGCTAATACCTTAGAAAAACACCCAATAACGTTCACTTTACCACAGCAGTTTTATAACGATGCCGATGTTTTTCAAGTGGAAATGGAGCAAATTTTTTACAAAGAGTGGCTGTTTGTTGGCGTTACTGGTGAAATTCCAGATAAAGGTAGTTTTATCACTTTAAATATTGGCGATAATCCAATTACCGTTATTAGAGATCAACATGGTGAAGTGCGTGCTTTTCACAATACCTGTCGTCATCGCGGCTCTAAAATTTGTTTAGTTAAACAAGGTAAAGTACCTAAATTGGTATGTCCGTATCATCAATGGACATACGAATTAGATGGTAACTTGCTCTATGCTGGTACTGAAATGGGTGATGATTTCGTTAAGAGTGATTTTGGTTTGCACAGTGTTAATTGTCGTGTAGCCGGTGGTTATATCTTTGTCTCGCTAAGTGATAACCCAACTAATATTGATGGTTTCCTTGACGATTTAACGCATTATCTTGAGCCTTATGATTTAGATAATTGTAAGGTAGCTTTCGAAAGTACTTTAATTGAAGATGTCAACTGGAAGTTAGTGATTGAAAATAACCGTGAATGTTACCATTGTAACGCTAATCATCCGGAATTAATGAATAGCTTATTAGAATGGGACGACACCGAAGATCCAAGAGCAAGTGATGAATTTAAAGCACAGGTAGCGGCCAAACAAGCAATGTGGGAAGAGCAAGGAATACCTTACAAACATGTTTCTCATGGCCATGGCTTTCGTAATCGCATTGTTCGGATGCCTTTACTTGAAGGCACAGTATCAATGACGATTGATGGTAAAGCGGGTTGTAAAAAATTGATGGGTCGTATTAAAAACCCTGATTTAGGATCAATGCGAATCTTGCATCTGCCAAATTCGTGGAATCATGCAATGGCGGATCATGTAGTTGCTTTTCAAATCTTGCCGCTAGGTCCACAAAAAACGCAAGTAACCACTAAATGGTTAGTACATAAAGACGCATTGGAAGGTGTTGATTATGATGTAGATCAGCTACGCCGAGTTTGGGATGCAACCAATATGCAAGATAAAATGTTAGCTGAGAACAATCAAAAGGGTATTAATTCTATGGCATACCAACCTGGTCCCTATTCCACCCGTTATGAGTTTGGTGTGGTAAATTTCATTGATTGGTTCAGCAATACGATGCAAAAAAATATTAACACTAAACCGTAAATAATCGATGTGATGGAGTCATTTAAAAATATCTTGAAATAAATAGATTGTTTTTAACAAAATTTTTTTGTAAGGAACAAGATCAATATCCCTTGAAAACCAGTGATTTATATCACTGGTTTTTTTTGTATAAAAATTTTCTAATCCCAAAAGCTGAGAGGGACTAGATCAGGGAAAACAATTAAAACCACTGATTATTTTATGCCTTGTGTAACCTCAGTTATTTAGAGCTGAGTTATCTAGCTCTGAATTATGTGAAATATTATTAAAATTAACATAAGTCGGTTCATGTTATCTGGGTGTCGTATTTAGATAGCTAGTACTAAATCAACTCTGACTTAATAGGATTCTTTAGTGTTTCCCATTAACTTAACAAAAAATATATTTTGCAGTGGGGCTCAAATTATAAGTGAGTCGCTTATTTATAAATGAATAATTAAACAAATCCCCTCACCTAGATGATTAAAAACTGATAAACAGAACGAATAGTTTATAGACATATTTACTTATAACAATTAAAAAAAAGGTGCTTTATCATGGTGGCGAATAATGGCCTGCTAAAAGGTATGAATCCAGTTACAACACTTACGTCGATGGCTATAATTACGCTCTTTGTTTTGGCTGGTGTATTTTTCACTGAACAAACTGCAGCGGTATTCAATAGCATATCGGGTTGGATATTGGCTTATCTTAAATGGTATTACATTGGTATTGTTGCAATATTTTTATTTTTCTGCATTTGGCTGGCATTTAGTCGCTATGGACATTTACGGCTGGGTGATGATGACTCCAGACCTGTCTATAATAATTTTTCATGGTTTGCGATGCTGTTTAGCGCAGGAATGGGCATAGGTTTAGTCTTTTGGTCTATTGCTGAACCTATTATCCACTTCCAGAGTAATCCATTCATTACTGAAGGATTAACGCCAGAAGCGGCACAAATGGCCATGCGACTGACCTTTTTTCATTGGGGACTCCATCCATGGGCAATTTATGTCATAGTCGGTTTATCTTTATCTTATTTTTCTTATCGAAAAAAATTACCTTTGAGCATTCGTTCTGCTCTTTACCCATTAATTGGTGATAAAATGTATGGGCCTATAGGTCATTCGGTTGATGTACTCGCTGTATTCGGTACCATGTTTGGGGTAGCAACTTCGTTAGGTTTAGGCGTTACTCAAATGAATACCGGCCTTAATACCATGTTTGGTATGGAGGTTTCCCTTAGTAATCAAATTATGCTTATTGCCGTTATTTCTGCTATCGCTACGATTTCTGTCGTATCCGGTGTAGGTAAAGGCGTTAAAATCTTATCTGAAGTAAACATGTGGTTAACGATTGGTATTTTGGTCTTTTTACTTTGCTTTGGTCCTACACGTTATTTACTCGGTAGCCTATTGCAAAATACCGGTGATTATTTTAGTAATGTATTATCATTAAGCACTTGGACTGATGCAAACGAAAACAGCCAATGGCAATCTTCCTGGACTGCATTTTACTGGGGTTGGTGGATGGCTTGGGCACCATTTGTAGGTATGTTTATTGCGCGTATTTCTAAAGGTCGTACCATTCGTGAGTTTATCGTTGGCGTATTACTGGTGCCAACGATGTTGGGTATTGTTTGGTTAACTCTGTTCGGTAGCACCGCAATATATCTTGAGCTTTTCCATCAAATAACCAATGAAGCGGGTGAACTGGTTTCGGCCGTTGGACAAGCGGGTATCCTTGATGCTGTTAAAGCTGATGTAACCCAAGCATTGTATGTGACTTTAGACAAGCTTGATGCCGGTTTTATGGGTACTATAGCAGCATTTCTGGCAACTCTATTGATTGCGACATTTTTTGTTACCTCATCAGATTCAGGCACCTTAGTGGTGACGACTATTTTGTCAATGGGTAATGAACATCCACCCACTAGCCATCGAATATTTTGGGGATTAGGTGAAGGCGTTGTCGCCGCCATTTTATTGATGGTTGGCGGGCTCAAAGCGCTACAAACCGCCACTATTACCGCAGCATTACCCTTTTCATTTGTGATGATCATCATGATGTGGGGCTTAATAAGATCTCTAAAACAGGAGGATGTGGTTCCTTTAGTCGATCACAAATCTAAACTCAGTACCACCTAGTTATAATTTACAATGGGTAGTATAAATAAACAAACAAGCCAGAAGCAATAAAATGCTCTGGCTTTTTCACTCCTGAAATTAAGTGATACAAACCACGAGGGACAGTAGTTATATGATCAAGCATGGCGATGAAAATAGACATGGCAGGGTTATACTATGATTACCGATAAACCCTGCTAGAGTCTGGGATTAAAATACACTAAGCGTGAATAGTTTAAAGCAGTAGCCAAAGGTTGACTGATTCCAAACAGAAGTCATATTCGGTTAAAAATTTATCAAGGTATGGATTGCCCTATCCTTAATCGACAGGAAAGCCCTTATACCAAGACAACTAAATAGGTATAACGACGGCTAATAAAGCAATATATTAAAATATTATATGTTAACAGGCCACCCAATTAATGGCTAAACCACCTAGTAAGGTTTCCTTATACTTATACCAATCTCACTAATTATCTGATCATTTTTACGGGTTAAAATAACCCACTACTGCGTTATTTATTTAATAATTAGAACAACTAGTTATTAAAATAAATGCCTTATATTTGGCCATTTTTCCTACGTATAAAGTAGACCACCTAATTAATGAAATTGGTATTACTCGTCATATCTAAACCTGTTTGGTCCATGGTGGCAATGACATCATCTAAGTGCACATGATGAACACCATCAAATTTCCGAGCTAGTTTACTAGCGTTTATCGCCTTGACTGCGCCCATAGTGTTGCGTTCAATAAACAGTACTTGCACTAGGTATAGATAGGATCGCAGGTTATGTTCCATACCAATATCGGCAGCATTTTCTACTGGCATTGGGGTACCTCCAATCTCGCCCTGACAACCCACTTCGGCGGCAGAAATGGAAGCATTGTAATGATATAATCAACCAATAGCCGCAGCGCTAGCTAAAAATTCGATTATTGCTTTTTCATCATTTTTACTGTGAAATTTTAAATACTCGGCAAGAACAGCCGGAATAACCCCAGCAGCACCCTTGGTTGGTGCAGTAACCACGCGTCCACCTGCAGCATTTTCTTCGTTAGTGGCCATAGCAAATAGATTTAGTCAATCCAAGGAGTCGAAATCAGTTGCAGGCCTTGCACATGGGTAGCAGTCATAATAATCCTTTGGAAATTTTTACATTATCAAATAAGTGATTATAATAAATATAGCCGATTAAAATACCTTCATAGCTAATTGAGACATTGGCCTGTTGCTAGCACCACTGAAAAAATAAATAGATAATAATTTATAAATCAATCACCTATCAACAGGTGTCGTTATTGGATATGAATAAAGTCGTAATTAGAATGCATTTAAAGTACTGTAAATCTATTGTATAGCAAGATTGAACTTTGATTCATTTTAACCCGTCAGATTTAAAAGAGAACAAAGTTATTAGGGGAATCAACACTCTGCTTTTTAATCAAAACTGCAATAATAGTAGGAATGAATCACATGCCATTAGCAAATCCAAATAGCAGTCAGGCACAGATAAAATGTAAACATATTGGTTTTTTATTACAACCCAACTTTACCATGTTAGCCTTGTCCTCGGCCATTGCGCCATTGCGAATGGCCAATCAATTGTCTGGAGAAAAATTATATCGTTGGACTATTCTTAGCGAAGATGGCCGCAGTGTCACTGCCAGTGATGGACTAAGGGTTGAGGTTGATTCTTGCATCAATAATTATGTTAAGTTTGATACTGTGTTGGTTTGTGGTGGTGTTGACATAAAAGGCACGGTGACGCGAAAAGTGCTTAGCTGGTTGACCCATTTATCTCGTTGTAATATCGTGTTAGGTGGCATTTGCACAGGCAGTTATTTGTTAGCCAAAGCGGGTTTATTAAACGGCTATCAAAGCACCATTCATTGGGAGTTATTGGCGTGCTGCCTGGAAGAATTCCCTTTAGTAAAAAGTTCCAATAAACTGTTCACTTTTGACCGTAACCGCATGTCTTGTTCAGGTGGTACTGCACCCATTGACATGATGTTGCAACTGATTTCAAAAGAGTATGGTAAAAAATTAACAACGGCTATTTCAGACATGTTTTCTCATGAACATATTCGTGATGAAAACGACCAGCAACGCATACCATTACAGCATATTGTGGGCGCTACTCAGTCAAAACTACAAGATGTAGTCGCGTTAATGGAAGCAAATATTGAAGAAATATTATGCCTCGATGAATTAGCTATCTTTGTTGATTTATCTCGACGTCAGTTAGAGCGACTGTTTCAAAAATATCTCAACTGTTCGCCGCATCGTTATTATTTACAACTACGACTAGGGAAAGCCCGTCAGTTATTAAAGCAAACCAATATGTCGATTATTGAAATCGCTATAGCCTGTGGTTTTGTCTCTACGCCGCATTTTAGTAAATGTTATCGTAATTCGTTTAGCATCCCGCCCCGAGATGAACGCAACGTTTTAGCTATAAGTAAGCAATTTGCCGCCAGTAAAGAATCCAGTTTGGGATCGGTTAAGATTCAACATCTGCAACATCATTAGATAACAAAACACAGGAAAATACCGTTTACTCTTGAGATTAAACGGTACCTATTGAATTGACTGGGATATAATAGATATGTCTAAGACGTTTCTAATTCCCGCTGAACCCTGCATTTTGAATTAGTTTGGCAATACACCTTACTTTATGAATACTTAACGATATGAAATTATCATCCTTATTAAATTCTGAAAACTCAGAAAAAAATTATCTTCAAATTCAACAAAGCGGCCAACGTCGTATCGATCGCATGGCGCAATCTGGTGTAGGTAAGTCGTCATTATGGAGTCTCGCCGAGGTCGGTTGGACCGCGGGTCCGGTAACCTTTTTGGCGGCTCAAGGGGGATCTTTTTTGGGGTTTGGTACTTGGTTGCCTAATGAGAACTTGATCTTTTTTGTCGGTTACACCGTGTTAATGGGATTGATTGCCGTCTTGGTTAAGTTCATCTACAAGGCGACAAAAGGGCAAACACTTGAAGATACCAAAGAGCAGTTGTTGCTGGTTATTGGCAGCTTACCTGATTTCATTCTGTCGGTGAGAGATCTTACCCTAAATCGTATGGAACCTGAGTCAAGGCGTTATGAATCCGCGCGTATATTGTTACAAAAATCAGATCTTGGTCCGCAATGGTTAACGCTTGCGGTAAATAGCATTATTGATTCACCCGTGATTGCTCAAGCAGTGGCTAATATTGAAATTTATTGCCGCGCGGGTATGTATAGTCGTGTCCACGATATTAACCAAGAGCTTTCAACAGAAATCTCAGCTGCCCTAGCAAGCTTAGAACCAGATCGTCCACGCTTGGCCCTACTGTTAGAACAACGCCTACAAGGTAAAAAAAATACGCTGCGTAGCGGTGTAGAACGAGAACCATTTTTCATTGAACGTATATTTTCGGCGATTGAAGAAGATAACGAAGAAATTATGGGCTTAAGCGATGTTGAAGAAGTATTAACTTTGGCTTTTGAACTTTTGTCTGGGCGACGTATTCCAATGCTGGTGGTCAACTGTGTTGGCTCATCGCAATTGACCATTGCCACCGAAAAATTGGAGAAAGAGCGCTCCAAATATCGCATCGCTAGAGCCCGTGGTTACAGCCAGTTATTGGCTTTGGCTAATTTTTTAAGTGACAGTAATTTACTTGATTATTCAACCGTGGCCGAACGCTTGCCAAGCAATGACTTATTACAAATTTGCCTCGAAACACTGGATTTACTTTGCCAAAATATTTGCCTAGATCTCAAGCGTGTCGAAAAACGTGAAATAGTCGATATGCGCGCGTTAAAACTTAACCATAGCAAGTTACTTAAGTCACTAGATTTATATCAGCAGGCCTATAAAAGTAGTGCAATGGTAATCGCTGAACATGCTGATTTCTTGAAAGATATATATAGTTGGCAGAGAGTGGATCGAAAATATGCAGATGCTAACACAACGGTATCAGTTACCGGTAAGCGCGGCCTGAATATTGTCGAGCGGAAAATACAGTTAAGTGATGCTGATAAAATTACAGTGGTAAAAAAAATCTCCCATCACTTTAACACTGATAGCATTCTTTTCAAGGCAATAAAGAATCGCACTCAACAGAGCCATTGGTTAGAGAGTAATCAACATGTTCGAGCTGCTAAACAGATGGCAATAGACTTAGCTTTGGCACTAGATCCCTGTGTATTTATTAGTTTACCTGAAGTGCAGCGCGCCATATATTCCTCTAATTCCGTCGATTTAGGTAGCTTCGAACCTGGTTTAAGTACCCCGACTAAAGTTGGCTGGGGCGAATCAGTAGCCAAAGAAGTGCAAAAAGATATGGTTAAAGCATCTGAGCATATGGCACAAGCGATACATCGTTATTATGGTATTTGCTTAGGAGATGAAGAACTCGACTTTATGCATCAAACCTATGGCATGAATAAGCAACATGTTATTGACTATTATCACGAAAATAAACGAAGCGTACAATCGAGTAATATTTTTGAACCACACCCGCCATTGCTGATCCCTAAAGCGAATATTAACTGGCGTAAAACGCTACTGTTATACCGAAAACATTTACAATCCTGACTTTAAATCGCTAATTAAGTGAACTTGGTTAATAGTTCTTATTTTGAGTTTAACCCTAAGTTTGTTCAGCCATACAAATAACGACATCTTCGCCGTTTTTAGTATGGTCGATGTCGCATTCTCCCATATCAAGCTATTTGCCTTTGTTAGACTGACTTTAGTTTAAATTTGCCTGTGATTGATCAGTAGAGATCTCACAGCATAGATGAGGTTAATTAAATGAATACAGATCAAGCTTTAGCGTTACATGAAAGCTCAATAATTTTCGATGGTTTGGTCATCGCAAAATGGAACCGAGATTTATTTGAAGACATGGCTAAAGGTGGCTTAACCGCCGCTAACTGTACCGTATCAGTGTGGGAAGGCTTTAAAGATACCATAGACAATATCACCGAATTTAATCAATTTTTCTGTGATAATAGTGATTTAATTATACCTGTGCATACGACTGCTGATATCGCTAAAGCGAAACAGCAGGGCAAAACGGGCATCATTTTAGGCTTTCAAAATGCCAATGCTTTTGAAGATAAAATTGGTTATGTCGAAATATTTAAAAAATTGGGTGTTGGCATAGTGCAAATGGCCTATAACACGCAAAATCTAGTCGGCACTGGGTGTTATGAACGTGACGGTGGCTTATCTGGCTTTGGTCTTGAAATCGTTGCGGAAATGAATCGCGTTGGCATCATGTGTGATTTATCTCATGTGGGTCCAAAAACCTCAGAAGAAGTTATTTTAGCATCAACTAAGCCAGTGTGTTATTCACATTGTTTACCTTATGGACTAAAAGAACATCCGCGCAATAAAAAAGATGAAGAATTACGTTTTATCGCTGAACACGGTGGTTTTATTGGCGTTACTATGTTTGCCCCCTTCTTGAAAAATGGCATTGATTCTACGGTTGATGACTACGTTGAAGCGATAGATTATGTCATCAATATTGCAGGAGAAGATTGTGTTGGTATAGGCACAGACTTTACCCAAGGCCATGATCAAGCATTCTTCGACATGTTAACTCATGACAAAGGTTATGCCCGCAATTTAACCAACTTTGGCACAATTATTAACCCTAAGGGCATTCGTACCTTAGGTGAATTTCCTAACCTGACCGCGACGATGTTAAAACATGGTTGGTCAGAATCTAAAATTAAAAAAATCATGGGCGAGAACTGGGTTCGCGTTCTAAAAGACGTCTGGGGAGAATAGACAATGAGCACTTTAAATAGTCTACATACATCGAGCCACAGTCCGGAAATGCCGATTGAAGTCGACAATGAGACTGGCGTTTGGACCACAGATGCCTTACCTATGTTGTATGTACCGCGTCACTTTTTTGTTAACAACCATATGGGCATCGAAGAAGCACTTGGCGCCGAAAAATACGCTGATGTTTTATATAAAGCTGGCTATAAATCTGCTTTTTACTGGTGTGAAAAAGAAGGCGAAGAGCACGGTATTCGTGGTGAAGCATTATTTGAGCATTACATGAAACGTTTATCACAACGAGGCTGGGGATTTTTCATCACGGAAGAACTCGATCTTAAAAAGGGTACAGCAAAAGTTCGATTAGAGAACTCTGCTTTTGTTTATCAATACGGCAAGGTTAATCGCAAAGTGGATTATATGTTTACGGGTTGGTTTGCTGGGGCGATGGATCAAATTTCTGAAACCTTAGGTTACCCAGTGAAAACCGTTGCAAAACAAACACAATGTGCCGCTGAAGAAGGTTGTGATGTTGGTTACTTTGAAGTAACACCACGCTAACTTTTTATTATAAACAGCTTTTTAAAGATCTAATATCAGGAGCTCATCATGGCGCAGTTCGATGCACTATTTCAGCCATTAAAAATTAATCAACTCACCATACGAAATCGTGTGGTGAGTACGGCACATGCCGAAGTGTATGCTACCGAAGGTGGCATGACGACCGAACGATATGTAAAGTATTACGAAGAAAAAGCAAAAGGCGGAGTTGGCTTGTCAATTTGTGGTGGCTCCAGTGTCGTATCAATAGACAGTCCACAAAATTGGTGGAAGTCCGTTAACTTATCTACCGACAGGATCATTCCTCATTTTCAAAATTTAGCTGACGCGGTCCACAAGCACGGCGGAAAAATAATGATCCAAATCACCCACATGGGACGTCGTTCTCGTTGGGATGGTGGTAATTGGTCGACCTTAGTTAGCCCAAGTGGTATTCGTGAACCCGTGCATCGCGCCACCTGTAAGACGATTGAAATTGAAGAAATGCACCGCATTATTGGTGATTATGCCAAAGCAGCTGGCCGCGCCAAAGCGGGTGGTTTAGATGGCATTGAACTCTCGGCAGTACATCAACATTTAATCGATCAGTTCTGGAGTCCTAGGGTTAACCAGCGCGACGATGAATACGGCGGTAGTTTAGAAAACAGAATGCGTTTCGGTATGGAAGTATTACATGCGATTCGCGCAGAAGTGGGGCGTGATTTTGCTGTTGGTTTACGCATTTGTGGTGATGAATTTCACCCTGATGGACTCAACCAAGACGACATGAAAGAAATTGCGGCTTATTATGATGCCACTGGTTTGCTCGATTTTTTCAGCGTAATAGGCTCTGGTTGTGATACCCATAATACCCTAGCTAATGTCATTCCGAACATGAGCTACCCTCCTGAGCCATTTTTACATTTGGCCGCAGGTATTAAAGAAGTGGTTAATGTGCCCGTTATGCATGCACAAAACATTAAAGATCCGAACCAAGCACAGCGTATTTTAGAGAGTGGTTATGTGGATTTTGTCGGTATGACTCGTGCACATATTGCTGATCCACATTTGATCGCCAAGATCAAACTTGGTCAAGTTGACCAAATAAAACAGTGTGTTGGTGCTAACTATTGTATTGACCGTCAGTACCAAGGCTTAGATGTATTATGTATTCAAAATGCGGCAACTTCGCGTGAATCGACTATGCCACACATTATCGCCAAAACCGAAGGAAAAGTACGTAAAGTTGTCGTTATTGGCGGCGGTCCTGCCGGTATGGAAGCTGCACGTGTTTGTGCCGAGCGTGGCCATGAAGTTATTTTAATTGAAAAGAATCCGGAACTTGGCGGGCAAATCACTATTGCCTCAAAAGCGCCACAGCGTGATCAAATTGCCGGTATTACCCGCTGGTTTGCCTTAGAACTCGATCGTTTAGGTATCGATCTTCGTCTTAATACCGCCGCTGATGAAGCATTGATCCGTAGCCTTAATGCTGATGTAGTTATTTTGGCTGTTGGTGGTCAACCTTTCTTAGCACAAAACCCGCATTGGGGTGTTGAGGAAGGCTTATCTGTAAGCACTTGGGATATTTTAAGTGGCAAGGTTGCGCCAGGTAAAAATGTTTTAGTGTATGACACCATTTGTGAATTTAGTGGTTTATCTGCCGCTGACTTTTTAGCACAAAATGGTTCATTGGTTGAGATGGTAACCGATGATATTAAACCAGGTGCTGCAGTGGGTGGAACAACATTCCCAACCTACTATCGCAGCTTGTATGAAAAAGACGTGATTATGTCCTCGGATTTAATACTAGAAAAAGTCTATCGTGAAGGCGATAAACTGGTCGCAGTGTTAGAGAATGAATATACCGGGCAGCAAGAAGAGCGTGTGGTTGATCAAGTTGTGATTGAAAATGGCGTACGTCCTGATGAAAAGATTTACCTGCAATTAAAAGGTGATTCTCGTAACAAAGGACAAATCGACATTGAAGCGTTATACGCAGCAAAACCTCAGCCTATCCTAGCTGAAGAAGGCGAAGGCTACATACTCTACCGGATTGGTGATTGTGTATCTCAGCGTAATACTCATGCGGCAATATATGACGCATTGCGTTTATGTAAGGATTTCTAGCTTAAGCAGCTTTTAGATTGTATACCACCGTGCCTTCTGTCAGGTGGTATACATACTCAAGGCACATGAATACACATCTTCAAGTAGCTTGGGTATATATACACCTAGGATAATTAATAGGTCTTGTTATGTCATCATCCGAATTTCTCTCCCAATTTTTGTTTACCCTTATTTCGTTTGCCTTATTGCTAACGTTAGTCGGTGCAGTTAAGCGTATGTTGCTGTGGTCACAGGGACAATCATCAAGGATACACTGGCTTGGATTATTACAGATCCCTCGTCGTTACTTGGTTGACTTACATCATGTCGTTGCCCGTGATAAATATATGTCCAATACCCACGTCGCTACCGCGGGTGGTTTTGTGTTGTCTTCGATATTAATCGTACTGCTTTATGTCTTTCAGCTAAAGCTACAGATATTGACTTGGGCATTACTTGGTTCTTCGTTATTAATGTTTGTTGGCAGCATATTTGTCATGATCAGACGTCGTCATCCCGCGCCTAATTTATCATTGGGTCAATGGCAACGATTACCCAAGAGTTTGATGGTTTTTTCATTAAGCTTTTTTATCCTTACCCTACCAGCAACGGGAATATTGCCTACTGATACCGGCGGTTGGTTACTTGTGCTGTTGCTAGTTGCGGGTATTATCTGGGGGATTGGCGAAATGTTTTTCGGCATGACTTGGGGCGGACCGATGAAGCATGCTTTTGCGGGTGCTTTGCATTTAGGTTTACATAGACGTCAAGCACGTTTTGGCGGCGGCCAGTCAACGGGATTAAAAGCGATAGATTTAAGCTCGAAGAAACTTGGCGTAGAAAAACCAATTGACTTTAAATGGAATCAATTATTAAGTTTTGATGCTTGTGTTGAATGTGGACGTTGTGAGAATAACTGCCCAGCATTGGCAGCGGGGCAACCGCTAAATCCGAAAAAACTGATCCAGGACATGGTCATTGGTATGGCCGGCGGTGATGACGCAAAATTTTCAGGCACTCCGTATCCCGGTATTAAAGTGGGCACACATAAAGGTGGTGCGATCATTCCTATTGTTAATATGTTGGTGGAAAGCGATACCTTGTGGTCATGTACTACTTGTCGTGCCTGCGTTGATGCTTGTCCTATGATGATTGAACATGTTGATGCGATTGTCGATATGCGACGTTTTGAAACCATGGAGAAAGGGCAAACTCCGGGCAAAGGTAGTGAGATTTTAGAGAACCTGAGCGCAACAGATAACCCTAATGGTTTTGCTCCGAGTACTCGGATGAACTGGGCGGCGGATCAAAACCTTACCGTGTTTGGTCACAATGCAGAAAAGCAGGAAGTCACTCAGGCTGATGTACTTTTATGGGTTGGTGACGCGGCTTTTGATATGCGTAATCAACGCACTCTACGGGCAATGATTAAATTATTACGCGCTGCTAAGGTTAATTTTGCTGTCTTAGGAGATGCTGAATTTGACAGTGGTGACTTGGCTAGACGTTTGGGCGATGAAGCGACATTTCAGCGCTTAGCCAACAGTAATATTAGTACCATGAATAAATACCGCTTTAATACTATCGTTACTGCCGATCCGCATGCCTTTCATTGTATTAAGAATGAATATGGTGAGTTTGGCGGCAACTATAACGTTATGCACCATACCGGATTTTTTGCCGAGTTAGTGCGTCAACAGAAAATTAAATTAGATAACAGTAAAGAACTGGCACTGACCTATCACGACCCTTGTTATTTAGGTCGTTATAACGGTGAGTATGATGCTCCTCGCTTCTTGTTAGAAAGTATGGGCATCAAAATAAAAGAAATGGAACGCAGTAAATCAACCGCTCGCTGTTGTGGTGGTGGGGGTGGTGCACCGGTTACCGATATTCCAGGTAAACAACGTATTCCTGATATGCGTATGGCGGATGTTATTGAGACTAAGGCTGAAATTGTTGCTGTCGCCTGTCCAGGGTGTAGTGCGATGCTTGAAGGTGTGGTTGAACCAAGACCTGAAGTGAAAGATATCGCTGAGTTAATGTTAGATGCACTCATTGAAGATACGGGCGAAGGTGTAGTCGAAGATAAGAGCGAAGTTGTCGTTGAAAGCATGGTGGGAGGTGCAGTATGAGTGAATTATTCCGCCGAGACCCAAGAGCGCAATGGATAGCACGTAATCGTCTACATCCCATGCATCAAACATTAGTTATTGGACCTGTATTTGGCCCTTCAGGATTACTGCGTAAAAACCTGCATCTCATAGGTTTTATTGGTCCTAGTGGTTTGAAACGTATCGACCGTTCTGGCGTATCTAACGATAGTGAGCAAGGCTCACGTCGTTCATCTACTGCAAGTGAAGTGATATTACCATTGCATCAAGTACTAGATCCTGCATTTTATATTGTGGTGGTACTTGACTTAGTTTCAGGACGTTTAAACGGCCATGACAAGGATACGCTGGGTCTGGCGCAGCAATTAGCGAATCGGAACTGTGGTAATGATAATGGCGGTGGCGCAGTAGTTGCCATTGCCTTTGGTGAGCTAAAAGATGACTCGTTTGATAAAGCAGGCGTTGATCGTTTAATCCACATTAACGATAAGCAATATGACCATTATAATCCTGAACAACGATGTAATGATCTTCAAAGCATTATTGCTGAGTTAGATCCACAACACATCTTGTTGCCAGATAGCATTAATGGTGGTGGAGATTTAGGTCGTCGCTTGGCCGCTGCATTACAACAACGACCTGCGTGTGGTGTGTGGAAACTAAATGACGACACTGTTATTTGTCGTGGTAGTGCCGGCAAGAGAGATATAACCCGCCCTTTAAGCAAGTTATTGTTGGTGATGGAAGAATGTAGCGAACCCATCAGTGAAACGCGACATGAGAATATCTTAATGTCGCAACAGCCAAGCCCTGTAACTATCGGAAAACTGTTTGATCAAGGCAATATGAGTGTTGATCCCAATGCAATTCCTCTGGCGGAAGCTGGTTTTATTCTCTCCGGTGGTAATGGTATTAACGACTGGAAACAATTTCATCACACGGCACGTGTGTTGGGTGCTACTGAAGCTGCTAGCCGGGTCGCTGTTGATGATGGCAATATGCCACGTGAGCGACAGGTGGGTGCCACTGGTACTTGGGTAACAGCGCAAGTTTATATTGCAGTCGGCATATCAGGGGCTATCCAGCACATGCAGGGTATTGGTCAATGTGACAAAGTCGTGGCGATAAATACTGATGAGGGTTGTGACATGATTAAACGTGCCGACATAAGTGCCATTGGCGACAGTACTGACATATTAGCTCGATTGGTTGAACTCGTTGAGCAAAGAAAGCAGGCCAAGCAAACAAATAATAAAGAGGCGACAAATGAGCAACAATAACTTGTCGGTGATATCGTTAGTTTCTATTGGTGAACATCCAACGTCACGTCGACCAAGGCGTGCCGAGCAAGACGCTAGAGCGATAGAATTAGGACTTAAACTCGTTGGTGATAATCTACAAACCTTGCACGCTGGAGAATTTTCTGACGATCCTAGCCAACAAACGGCATTGCGAAGTTATTTAGGTATGGGGCTTGCGGAGATAAATCTGTTAGAAATGCCAGAAAATGCAGACGCCTTTCTGGTGATTGCTGAGTATTTAGAGCAGCAAAAAGCTGATATTATTTTGACGGGTGTCCGCGCTGAAAATGGCGAATCCTCGGGTATGTTGCCTTACTTATTGGCAGAGCAACTTGGTATAGCAATGGTTACTTCGATTGCCGATATTTTATCTATCGATGAAGTCAATAAACAAGCGGAAGTCTTACAAGCTTTACCGCGTGGCCAGCGTCGTAAACTCAAGGTTAAATTACCCTTTATCGCCAGTGTTGATATGGCTGCTGCACTGCCAAGACAAAGTGCTTTTGGCCCAGCGATGCGTGGTCAATTTGAAGCGACATTGGCTGGTAGTTTCGCTGATGAAGAATCTTCAGGTTGGCAAACAGCCGAGGCCAAAAAACGTCCGAAACGCCTTAAAATAATCAAAGCAAAAACCGCAGCAGACCGCTTTAAAGCCGCCACGGCAAAAGCATCTGGCGGAAAAGGTAAAGTGGTACATGGTGTGGAAGAGTCGGCACAAGCAATTTTAGATTTACTGATAGAAGAAGGCTTGGTGTAGTTAATCCACTTAGATTGAGACTAGGTTGATTAATAAATTGATCAACCTAGTCTCAATGCCGTAATCACTTTATATTCATCATATATCCTGAAAAACTCATAGAAAATTTACTGATATTTACTCATATTTATCATAGTTGTAGAATTCATTGTGCGTATTTCTGCTGTTTTTGGCTTGAACCAAATTGTTAGCCACGGATTTGGGCTATTTCTCTTTGCCGCTTTAGTGCCGTTAATGCGAGAGTATATTGGAGTCTTGGGAACAAAATAAATTGATCTCTTCAGTACAACGTATTGTAATAATGATGGAGTCAGAGTCTTATGATATTGAGAATGTGGAATGAAAAAGCTTAGAGGCAAGGCATTGATTGATAATGATTATTTTTTATCGTTACTCCTGTACCCCCCTAATTTAGCTCATCCATGTGACTCCCCTATAGGTATTAAAATAGTTAAATACCATCACAACCGCCCCCTCCCCTGGTGATAAAGGAAAAGTAGTACCTGACGTAGAAGAATCAGCACAAGCGGTTCTAGCTTCACTGATAGAAGAGCGGGTTATGTCAAGTTAAAATACCGGCAACTAACTTATCAATAAACTGATTTTAACGACGGTAATTGTTTGTTTAATGTCGCAAAGCGTTAGTTATACCTTCAGCTAAGGCTTTACACTTAAAGCGGTTATAAAATGTTCAACAACATAAACATAATAATAAAAACCAAGGGGAATACATATGAAACTTACTAAACTGCATTGTGCTGTTTTAACAGCTCTAGCAGCATCAGGCTCTCTCTATGCCGAAGAAGCTAAAAAGCATGAAAAAGCAAAAATTGAAGTCATTGAAGTTACCGCCACTAAACGCGTAGAATCCATTCAAGAAGTACCGGTTACCGTCACAGCATTAACAGGCGATAGTTTAGAAAAACTTGGTGTTGCTAATTTTGGTGAGTATGTAGAGTTTTTACCCAACGTAGTTTTTCAGGGCACAGGCCCTGGGCAAAATGAAATATATATTCGCGGTGCAGCTACCACACAAACCAATATTGCGGTTTCATCTGTGCAAGCATTACAACCCTCTGTTGCCTTTTATTTAGACGAGCAACCCGTATCAATGCAAGGACGTAATTTAGATATTTACGCGACCGATGTTGAACGGGTAGAGGTTTTACCTGGGCCACAAGGCACACTTTTTGGTGCTAGCTCTCAATCAGGTACCGTACGCTTAATAACCAACAAGCCAACCCATGACGGTTTTGCTGCAGGTTTTGATACTAGCACAAGTACTACCAAAGGCGGCGACATGAGTAACTCTGTTGAAGCTTATTTCAATATGTCTTTAACTGATTCACTTGCTGTACGCGTTGCCACCTACAACGACCACCAAGGTGGGTGGATAGATAATATATTAAACGTACCCGGTCAAGGTGGCTATAGCGGTAGTGCCGTCGTTATTAGTCGAGTGTCTGGTGGTGCATTAACAAATCCTGAAAATGTCTCTAGTATTGCCCCAAAAAATGATGATTTAGTGGAAGATAACTTTAATACGGCGAATTATGCTGGTGCACGCTTTGGTTTATCTTATTTAATCAATAATGATTGGGATCTTTTAGTTCAACATACCCAACAATCACTCGATACTGAAGGGGTGTTTGCTTATGATCCTAACCTTGAGGGTGAATCATCAACTAACCGTTTTGTGCCAGAAAACAACAATGATGACTTTGGCTTAACCACATGGACATTATCAGGTCGGCTTGAGCATCTAGAACTCGTTTATACGGGTGGTTATCTCGATAGAGATATCAATTCAACCATTGATTACACAGGGTATACCAATGGGGGTTCATTTGCTGCCTATTATGCTTGTAACTACGCTGGTACTCCAGAAACACAAGAGTGTGTTGACCCAACTAAATATTATAAAGAACAAACGAGCACATCACGTATCACTCATGAGTTTCGTGTAAACACCTCTGCTGAAAACCGCTGGCGTGTCACTGCTGGTGTTTTTTATGATTCTCAAGAATTATCAACGGTTGGCCAATTCCAATTAGGTAATACCGATTTACCTTACTTTACTAATTTGCAAAAAACGCTTGCCGGTAATGACGGTATTAACAGTAATGGCGGACCTTTTTCTTCTGAAGTTAGCTTCGTTAATGATATCACCCACACCATAGATCAAGTTGCCGTATTTGGTCAGTTGGAATTTGATATCACCGATACAGTCAAAGCAAGTTTTGGTGCCCGTTGGTATCAAATTGATGACATTTTTAAAGGTGCTACAACAACGGTTGATGTAAGTGGCCGACTACAGGCCTTTGGTGATGGTAGTGATGCAGCCTTAACCGAGTTTTTTGGTGCAGAAGAAGCGGCATCAATTCAAGCAGCAATTGCCAGTGGTCAGTTAGAAACTAGCTTACTAGATAGTGATGGTACCTTAACGGTAGATGATACTATTATTAAAGCATCACTTGATTGGAAAATAGCAAAAGATGTGATGGTATTTGCTTCATACTCAGAAGGCTTTAGACCGCCTGTTACTAACCGAGTTGGTGGTGGTAAGTCTACAAGTCAAGAAGGTGCCTTTGATGGTTTTCGTATTCCAGTTTACTCCACCACAGATAGTTTAGATAACGTTGAGTTAGGCTTTAAATCAACATTGTTTAATCAAACATTACGCATTAATGCTACCGCCTATTATTCAAAAATATCGGATTTGCAAACATCACGGTTTGACCCAACCAATATCAGTTTCTTAGTCTTTACTGATAACGTAGGCGATGCTGAAATTAAAGGTATTGATGGGGACTTTACCTGGGTAGCAACTGATAATTTGATAATTTCTGGTGCGTTTAGCTTTATTGATACCGAACTAACGTCAGTCAATGACGAACTTGCTGGAATTGCACCTGCTGTCGGAGGTCGATTACCTTACTCAGCGAAGTTTTCAGGTAATTTACAAGCCGAATATTTCTATCCAATTGATAAAGATATAACGGGTTATATTAACGCTTCAATCAGTTATACCGGGGAAAGGCTGGCGGGTATGACGATGGATGCTTATGTGGTAGAAGATGCCTCTAATTTAATCTATGGCACTGGTTCAGGTTTAAGTATCCAACAAGAAGCTGACGTTTATTCCGGTGTGAATTATCAAGACAGGAACGGTGAAACATTCGCCGGTGGTCGTTATGTGCAAGATAGTTACATATTGGCAAATTTAAGTTTCGGCATAACGAATGAACAATGGAAAGCTGAACTATTCATCGATAATCTAACCGATGAAAGTGCTATCCTATATACTGATACGCAACAGTTTACACCTAAAGTTGTTAGTAATAGGCCTCGTACCATTGGCTTTAGATTTTCGTATGATTATTATTAAATTTTATACCAAATAAAAATCTACAAAGCCAATCTATGCCGCTTGATGTTTGTATCAAGCGGCTTTTTATTGATAAAGTAAAGTGTTCCCCATTCGCTAACCTCTCATGGAGCCAAGTCGTTGAATAATATATCCTCAATTGAAGTGCAATTAAAATCAATTCAGCAATTGATTCAAACGACAAAATTCAATGACGCCATTGAACAAAGCGAGCAGTTATTAAAGCAAACTTCTGAACAACAACCGAAAATTCAGCTATGGTATTTAATTGCCGTAGCCCAACGTTATAACAAAGACTTTTCCAAAGCATTAACTAGTCTTAACGCATTACTTAAACTTGATGAAAAACATAGCCGAGCCTATCAAGAGCAAGGACATATCAATCTTGCCTTGCGTCAGCCAACACAAGCTAAGTTATCATTTGAAAATGCGGTAAAAGGTAACCCAAGTTTAGTCGCTAGTTGGCAAGAACTCATTGAACTTTATCGTGCAAATAAACAACAAAAAAAACTGCAAATTGCTGCAAATCAATTAGCTAAACTAAAAAAACTACCGCCTGCCCTACTGGCTGTCACTGAATTAATGCACGAAGGAAAACTATTAAAAGCAGAGCAAATTTGCCGACATTTTTTACAAAATAATAAACGTCATATTGATGGCATGTGTTTGCTCGCTGAAATAGGTATTGAGCTAAAAGTTTATGACGACGCTGAATTTTTACTTGCCAGCGCACTTGAGTTAGATCCCAGTCACATTCATGCCCGTTCTCAATACCTCAACCTACTTATTCGTTTAGGTAAATACAAAGCCGCAGAACAGCAAGTTCAAAAATTGCTAGTTGAACAACCTGACAATTTAAGCTTTAAAATAGCCAAAGCCAGTGTGATCAATGGATTAGGAGAAACAGAACAAGCCATTGCTTTATTTGAACAAGTTATAGCACAAGACAATAAAACGCCTGGTTTTCAATTGCAGCTGGGGCATGCACTTAAAGCGAAGGGCGACATCATCAAAGCCGTTGCCGCTTACCAAAAAGCGTATCAATTAAACCCAAGCTATGGTGATGCTTTTTGGAGCTTAGCGAATACGAAAACGTATCGTTTTAGCGATGAAGAAATCACCAAAATGCAAGCACAGCTAGAAAATAAAAACTTAGCAATAACAGATAAAGTTCAGCTACATTTTGCGACAGGTAAAGCCTTTGAAGACAGAAAAGAGTACAACCAAGCTTTTCAGGCTTATCAACAAGGAAATGCATTACAGCATGAACACAATGGTTTTGACATCAACAAAATAGAACAACAAGTAGCAGAGCAAATAATATATTGTACTGCCGAATTATTTGAAATCCGTGGCCATTTAGGCTTCAACTCACCCGATCCTATTTTTATTGTCGGCCTGCCGCGATCTGGCTCTACCTTACTAGAGCAAATACTTGCCTCGCACAGCCAAGTTGACGGCACCATGGAACTGCATAATATATTAGGTTTAGCTTCACGTTTACGAGGTCGTAACCACTCTCAAAATGCTAACCAAAGTGATAAAGAAAACCAATACCCTAAAAATTTAAGCACAATTAATCAAGATTACTTTAAACGTTTTGGTCAACAATATATTGATGAAACGCGTGACTATCGAGAGCAAGCACCATTATTTATTGATAAAATGCCCAATAACTTTTTGCATATAGGTTTGATTAGATTAATTCTGCCAAATGCCAAAATTATTGATGCAAGACGCTCACCGATGGCTTGTTGCTTTAGTGGTTTTAAGCAGTTATTTGCCGAAGGGCAAGACTTTAGCTACAACCTTGAAGACATTGGTCGTTATTACCAAGCTTATCTAAAATTAATGACACATTGGAATGACGTATTGCCAGGCTTTGTTTTAACAGTGAATCATGAAGATGTCGTTGATAACTTGGAAAAGCAAGTGCGAAGAATACTTGATTTTTGTGGTTTAGAGTTTGAACAATCGTGTCTTGACTTTCATAAAACCAAACGCAATATTAAAACACCAAGCTCTGAGCAAGTTCGTCAACCCATATACAAAAGCGCTATAGAACAATGGCAGCATTTTGAAGAGCATTTGACACCATTGAAAAAAGCGCTAAAAATAGATTAAGTTTACATATTGATGCACATGAAACGGTATAAAGTAGGGTTAAAGATTCTAAGGCGCTTTCGCCCCTAGAGCGAGTTAGAGCTAACCGTCACTTTTGCTACAAAACGGCCTAAAATCTTAGGCCAATATACTTCAAGCTTACATCCAATATTTCCAGAGATACCGGGCATAAGTATTTCCTCTAATAAATATGATTATTAGAGGAAACGAAATTATGCGGGGATTTACCAATTTTTATTTGGCAAAGTTTATGGCTTGTAGGACTTTTATAAAAATAAAAAAATTTAGCACCAATTTCAACATATGAAACTCGTAAACCTTCATTTTCATCCACATCAGAAAGAACTTTATCCCCTGATTTCATGGCAGCTATAGCACTAAGTTTTTAATATCCGTATGATTGCATTTATAACTGAGAATGTTAGTAAACTAGCAGATCTGGTGTAGGTTTTTTTATGGACAAATTAGACACTAAAAAATCTACACTTATTGATGGGAACACATGAAATGAATTGAAATTTCAGTTTTTTTCACTAGATTACAACAGACACAAAAACAGTCACACAGGTGGCTATACAGAATAAAAAAGTGTAATAAAATCATGCAAGATCTATCCAAACACACACCTATGATGCGTCAGTACATGACTATTAAAGCGGAATTCCCTAATATTTTAATTTTTTATCGCATGGGGGATTTTTATGAACTGTTTTTTGATGATGCTAAAAAGGCATCTGATTTACTTGATATATCATTAACTGCACGTGGAAAAACTGGCGGTAATGCTATCCCAATGGCTGGCGTGCCTTATCATGCGGTGGAAGGCTATTTAGCTAAGTTAGTCAAATTAGGTGAATCAGTCGCTATTTGTGAACAAATTGGCGATCCAGCGACTAGCAAAGGCCCGGTAGAGCGAAAGGTTGTACGCGTGGTTACGCCTGGCACAGTGAGTGATGAAGCCTTGCTTAGCGACCGACAAGACAATTTGATTGTTGCTGTTCATCAAACACTTCAAGGTTTTGGCCTCGCTTATTTAGATATGACCAGTGGCCGTTTTGTGCTGGTTGAGCCTAAAACTGAAGAGCAAGTTCAAGCCGAGCTTCAACGTTTATCACCGGCAGAATTGTTATATCCCGAATCATTAGTCGCCACTAGCATTATTGCTGGTCGCAAAGGTTTGCGTCGACGCCCCGATTGGGAGTTTGATTTAGACACCAGTAAAACCTTACTCAATAAACAATTTGGTACTCAGTCATTGTCGGGCTTCGGCGTTGAAGATAAACCTTTAGGTATAGCTGCTGCAGGTTGTTTATTTCAATATGTTAAAGATAGTCAGCGTAGTGCACTACCGCATATTAGAGCCATCATTGGTGAAAGCTCATCGACTGCCGTTATCCTTGACGCTGCCACTCGCCGTAATTTGGAATTAACCCAAAACCTGCAAGGGGGTAATGAAAATACCCTAGCAGCAATTCTTGATAAAGCCGCTACTCCCATGGGTTCTAGATTACTAAAGCGTTGGTTACACTTTCCATTGCGCGAGCTAAATACGCTAAATAATCGTCAAAATGCGATCGAAGAAATATTACAACAAGACTTACCGTTTGAACTCAACGCTAACTTAAAGCAATTTGGTGACATTGAACGTATTGTTTCCCGTATTGCTTTGCGATCAGCTCGCCCGCGCGACTTTGCACGTTTACGCAATGCCTTAATGCATTTACCTGATTTGCAAACACTTATGATTAGCTGTACTCAACCGCATTTAGCGGCATTAGTTGAACAGTGTCAGCCTATACCGGCAACACAAGCACTATTAGAAAGAGCTATTGTGGAAAACCCACCGGTATTAATTCGTGACGGTGGCGTTATCGCTCCAGGTTATAACGACGAATTAGATGTACTACGAGATTTAAGCGATGGTGCAACCGAGTTTTTAGCGCAACTTGAAGCACGCGAAAAAGAACGTACCGGCATTCAATCACTCAAAGTTGGCTATAATAGAGTCCATGGTTTCTATATAGAAATGAGTCGCACCTCTGCCATTGATGTACCTGATGATTATATTCGTCGACAAACCTTAAAAAATAACGAACGCTTTATTACTAACGAATTAAAGCAACATGAAGAGAAAGTGCTCTCCGCGCAAAGTAAATTTCTTGCCCTTGAAAAGCGCTTGTATGAAGCGTTATTTGAGCAAATATTACCTGAGTTAGAAAAATTGCAGCTCCTTGCGCAATCGCTATCTGAAATTGATGTCTTAAATACTTTTGCCGAACGGGCCGAAAGCTTAAATTATGTTAAACCTATACTGCAAGAAGCCAGCGGTATTAATATCGAAGCTGGACGTCATGCTGTTGTAGAACAAATGACCGCTGAGCCCTTTATTGCTAATCCAGTAGTGCTAAACAGCAGCCGAGAAATGCTGATTATTACTGGCCCTAACATGGGCGGTAAATCTACCTATATGCGCCAAACAGCGTTAATTGTACTACTGGCGCATATTGGCTGTTATGTACCAGCAAGTGCCGCCCAAATAGGCATGGTAGATAGAATTTTCACCCGTATTGGCGCTTCTGATGACTTAGCCAGTGGTCGTTCAACTTTTATGGTAGAAATGACAGAAACCGCTAACATTTTGCATAATGCCACCAACAAAAGTTTAGTATTGTTAGATGAAATTGGTCGAGGTACTAGTACCTACGACGGTTTATCACTGGCTTGGGCCTGTGCTGAAATGTTAGCGATAAAGACGAAAGCTTTCACGCTTTTTGCTAGCCATTATTTTGAGTTAACCTTACTGGCTGAACAAATTGATACTTTAGCAAATGTTCATCTAGACGCTGTTGAACATGGTGACAGCATTGTCTTTATGCACACAGTGCAAGAAGGTGCTGCAAGTAAGAGTTTTGGTTTACAGGTGGCGCAACTTGCTGGCGTGCCAAAAAGTGTCATTGTGCGGGCAAAACAACGTTTAGCTGAACTTGAAAATATGCAAGCACCTTCGGTGATGAGTGCTGTTCCCCAAGCCTTTGAACAACTGTCTTTCTTGGATAGCCAACACCCCGTTGTTGAACAGCTAAGTACAATAGAGGTGAATGACTTGAGCCCTAAAATGGCCTTAGATTTATTATATAAATTAAAAGAATTAATTTAAATAGAGGATTGTTTTACATTAGTATACCTATGCAGCCCGCACAGATTAAAGTGTAGATCAGCTTTAATCTGTGCGGGCTGACAGTATCAATGCCGACCTAGAAGAACGACTACCCAACCCTATATTGTCACCCGTGACAATATAGGATTTAATCTTGGACTTTAATTCATCCGGCAAAATACCCACCTACAAAAAATATCTGCTGCTGATATTTGTTGACCCATCGAGTTAATTACTCGCTAAACGGTTGACGGACTAAAGTCCGACCGACAAAAAACATCTGCTACTGATATTTTTGACCCCTTGAGTTAATCGCTCGCTAAACGCTTCACGGACTGAAGTCCGACCTAAAAAATCACCGCCACAGAGGGTAATTAGGTCTTAAAAATGACCTCCTAATGTAAATCCATAGGCAGCTACATTACTCATAAAATGTAAGCCTAAAAAAACCAGCAATCGCTGGTTTTTTGTTTATTATCTGAACTTGAGCCTATCGCACTATATTTGAAATAGCGCTTCAATCGACAAGCCTTGTTGGCTTAAAATATCACGCAGACGTTTTAATGCTTCAACTTGAATTTGGCGCACACGTTCGCGTGTTAAGCCTATTTCGACACCTACATCTTCTAATGTTGCGGCTTCATAGCCTAGCAAGCCAAATCTTCTTGCTAGTACTTCTCGTTGTTTAGAGTTAAGTTCATTCAGCCAATCTACAATGCTATGTTTAATATCATGGGTTTGTAATTTTGTTTCCGGGCTACCCGCTGTTTCATCTGGAATAACATCTAATAACACTTTTTCACCTTCACCACCAAATGGCGAGTCAACTGAAGCAATACGTTCGTTCAAGCGCAGCATTTTACTGACACTTTCCACAGGTACGTTAAGCTCAAAAGCAATGTCTTCAGCCGTTGGATCATGATCAAGCTTTTGCACTAACTCACGGGCTGTGCGTAAATAAATATTAAGTTCTTTGACCACATGAATAGGTAATCGAATAGTACGAGTTTGATTCATAATGGCGCGTTCAATGGTTTGTCGAATCCACCAAGTCGCATAGGTTGAAAATCTAAAGCCACGTTCAGGATCAAATTTTTCAACAGCACGTATTAGGCCTAGGTTGCCTTCTTCAATTAAATCTAATAAAGGTAAGCCACGATTGTTATAACGGCGAGAAATTTTTACCACTAAACGAAGATTACTTTCTATCATGCGTTTGCGAGAGCGTTCATCACCTTTTAGGGCAAGGCGAGAAAAGTAGACTTCTTCTTCGGCGGTTAATAATGGTGAAAATCCTATTTCACTTAAATATATTTGTGTTGCATCTAAATTAGACGGGCTCTCTTCAGGTTCTTCTACCTGAGTGCTTTTTGGCTTTTCTTTTACTGCAAGATCAGAACATTCTATTTGTTTTTTTATGCCCATGTTATATCTCCCTATTTAGCATTAGCTAAACTTACTGACTAATTATTCACATTAACCTCGAGTTATTATTGGTAAATTTTTATTATTATTTCGGCAAATACTTCATAGGATTAACTGATTTCCCGCGAAAGCGAACTTCAAAATGAAGCATGACTCTTTCAGCGTCAGTATCACCCATTTTGGCAATCACTTGACCGGCTTTTACAACTTGCTGTTCTTTGACTAGAATGTGATCGTTATGGGCATAAGCGCTGAGATAGTCTTCGTTATGTTTAACAATGACTAACTTGCCGTATCCTTGTAGCGCATCACCGGCATAAACTACCTTTCCATCTGCAGTTGCTTTCACCGAATCACCGCGTCGCCCCGCAATGTCGATTCCTTTATTTCCTTGCTTTGCGGTGGAAAAATTATGAATAACTTTTCCTTTCGCAGGCCACCGCCATTTTCTAATTTTTTGTGAAAAGGCCGTGTGTCGTTGAACTTCATCGCTGCTTTTTTGAACAGCTATATTTTTACCATACTCCTGCTTTTTCTTCTGTGCAATAGGTTTTTTTATCACTTTTTGTTTTGGAGTATTGGAATCTTTTTTTTTCTGACTCCTTAACTTATCATTAATTTTACTCTTTGTTAACTTTAATTTACCTTTTGTTAACATTAACTTTTGTTGCGGATAAATATTGTATGGCGCTTTAATATTATTGATATTTGCCAAGGTACGAATGTCGACATCTGCACGCCATGCTATTGAATATAAAGTTTCACCTTTCTTAACGATATACTCAGTGCCACTGACGCTATTTTTGAGTCTTTGACTAAGAGGAAGAGAGCCTTGTACGTCAACAACAGGTGCAGGTTTACTACGACTTGAACAGCCGTTTAACGCTAATATCATGATTAGCGTTAATAGGTTATTAGCGCTAAATAAGTTACCTTGCATCCATCTCGTCATAACAAAAATAACGTCCTTATCGTGTCGCAATATAGGCAATAATAATAGCGATAACAACTGACCAACCTAAGACATCAACCCATTGTCTAATTTTTTGTTCCATCGGCGCTCCGCCCCAACGAATAACACCGGCTACCAGGAAAAATCGCATGCCGCGACCAATTGATGACGCTAATAAGAAGGGTAAAAATGCCATATTTAAAAAACCAGCACTCACGGTAAATAACTTATAGGGGATAGGAGAAAAACCAGCAATAAATACCACCCACACACCCCATTCACTAAACCACAACATGGCTTTATCAAAGCGCGCCTGATAACCAAATTCAGTAATTAAGGGTTGGATCCAAGGTTCAAACATCAAATAACCTAAGCCGTAACCTACCATTCCACCGAGCACTGAAGCAACGGTAGTTATCGTGGCAAAACGCCAGGCTTTATCGCGCTGGGCCAGTACCATAGGGGCTAATAAAACGTCGGGTGGAATAGGGAAAAAAACCGACTCAGCAAAGGTCAGTATCGCTAAAATTCTAGGGGCAAACTTATGCTCAGCCCACTTAAGTGTCCATTCATATAATGCAGAAAATATTTTCACAAATTATCCTAAAGCGCCAGGTACAAGGGGAACAAAACGAACAGCTTCAATTTGCTGCTCTTTGTATTCATCACCATGACGAGTAATTAATTTTAAAACTTGGTTTTGTTCACCAACAGGAATGATTAAGCGACCGCCATCAGCTAGCTGGGCTAGTAATGCCGCTGGCACCTCTTTGGGTGCAGCAGTAACTATAATGGCTTGAAACGGGGCTTTGCTGTGCCAACCTTGCCAACCGTCACCATGTTTCATTGCCACATTATGTAAATCCATAGTGCGTAATCTTCGTTTTGCTTGCCATTGCAACGACTTAATACGTTCAACAGTAAACACCTTAGCTGATAACTGCGCCAATATGGAGGTTTGATAGCCAGAGCCCGTGCCTATTTCTAGAATGCTGTCTGGCACGCTATCAGCAAGTAGCAGCTCTGACATTTTTGCCACAATATAGGGTTGTGATATGGTTTGCCCTTGGCCAATCGGTAACGCCGTATTGTCATAGGCTTTATGCGCTAGAATTTCAGGCACAAAAATATGCCGAGGCGAACGGGCAATAGCCTGTAATACTTGTTGATTTTTAATCCCTTCAGCCAATAATTTTTGCGCCAGTAATTCTCCACTTCGACTCGACTTTCCGCCGATATTACTGCCTACTCGGGTATTGATATTACTTTGTCTCATAGTGAAAGTTCATTAATCCATTCGGTCATTTTTGCCAGGCTTTTATAAGCGGTCATATCTATGGTTAATGGGGTAATTGATGCATAGCCATTGGCTATGGCATGAAAATCAGTACCCACGCCAGCATCAAGTTCTTTTCCTAATGGGCCATACCAATAAATATCACGTTGCCAAGGGTCTTGCACCTTTTTCATCGTTTCCGCTTTATGGCGGTTACCTAAACGTGTGACTTGAATACCTTTTAATTCATCTAGCGGCACATCAGGCACATTAATATTAATAATTTGATCACTTGGCAACGGGTGCAACTGCAAACGCTCAATAAACTTGGCGGTAACAACGGCGGCGGTTTGAAAATATTTGGGATCTGAAGACACTAGTGACACCGCTATTGCAGGCATACCTAAATGACGCCCTTCTGTTGCTGCCGCTACCGTACCAGAATAAATGGTATCGTCACCTAAATTAGCACCGTGATTAATACCCGCCACCACTAAATCAGGTTTTGGCTGCATTAATTGGGCGGCACCTAAATGCACGGCATCAGTGGGTGTACCATTGACAGAAATAAAGCCATTTTCTAATGTCTGCGCTCGTAATGGATTCAATAGTGTTAACGAATTGCTTGCGCCACTGCAATTTCTATCGGGCGCAACTACGGTTACATCAAATATTTTGGCTAATTCGTCAAAAAGCACTTTAATGCCATCAGCATGAACACCGTCATCATTACTCAGTAATATTCTCATGTTAGCTTTTTAACTCCTTGTTGTTATTTACTGCGCTAGTCTTAGTTGCAGCGGTTGTGTGCCTGACTGCACTAACATCAACCCGCTCGGTCATATCTTTATAGTCGATTAACTCACGCATAATGGTGGTGGCATAAGCACCTGATGGCAAGAAAAATGACAAGGTTACAACATCGTTATCTACGCTAATGTTAGTGTCTTTAATCGTTAAGCGAATACGTCGACGTTCTTGCTTCAAACCAAAACGCGGTAAACCTTCGCAAAATTTTGGCTGGCCATCGGCAATGCTTTGCTCAAAAGCACGCGCATCGCCTGTGGTCATTAATTCGCCCGCTCCCCACATAGAGGCAGTAATATCTAGGTCATGTTCAACTAATCGTGCTTGTAGACTTTCATCGATAACATCAGCGAGAAATACCGACTGTGTTCCCGCTAACATCAAGACGTCACCATTAATTAAGCTGTCGAATGTTTGTTGTTCGATACGTTGGCCCACCATTTGGTTGAAAATCAATGAACGTGCAGCCGATAAATACATACCACGTTTTTTCTTGTCTTTAACTTTTTGACCGGAGAATAAACCTAAGGCTTTTTCAATATTGCCGCCATTGATACCAAAACGTTGTTCGCCAAAATAGTTTGGCACACCAAAATTAGTCACTACGTGCCAACGTCTTATTAGCTCGTCAATATCAGTCACGTCACGTAACGTGATTTCAAAACGATTGCCGTCTAAACCGCCAATACGCAATTTTTTGTTATGGCGTTTATAGGATAAAACTTCGACACCTTCGATTTTTACATCACTTAAATCATAATTTTGCTTGCCGGGAACATGCACACCAAACCATTGTTCAGTGACCGCAAAGCGATCTTTTAAGCCGGCATAGGAAACTAATGATTCATTGACCGAAAAGTATTGCGCTAATTGCTTGGCAACAAAGGCGGTATTGGCGCCAGTTTTTCGAATGTGAATAAAAAGGTGTTCACCTTCACCGCAAGGTTGAAAAGGTATTTGTTCAAAAACTTTAAAGTCTGACCTATGACGACGCAACAAGCCGGTCGACTTTGGTTTACCATATAAATAGGAAAATTCAGGCAAGGGAGATTGGCTTGGCTTAGCTGCTATCTTATCGCTTTGAGCGGCTGGCTCTGGTGCTTTCAATTCACTTTGAACAGCGGGCTTGGGTACTTTTTTTTCGTCTTGCTTAATCGGCTCTGCAACTGTATTTAACTTACGGTTAGATTCAGTTTTTATCAATAATACAACAGCATGCACACTAATGCCTTCTTTGCGACCCACATAGCCTAACTTTTCAGTGGTGGTTGCTTTGACATTGACTTGTTCGATATCTGCTTGTAAATCTTGTGCTAAACATTCACGCATGGCTAAAAGGTGCGGTGCTATTTTTGGTGCTTGCGCACAAACAGTAATATCGGCATTACCTAAGCCGTAGCCTTTTCTTTGCATTAAACCAACCACATGGCGCAACAAAATACGGCTCGATATATTCTCGTATTGGTCATCAGTGTCAGGAAAATGGTTACCAATATCGGCTAAACATAATGCTCCTAAAATGGCATCACATAAGGCATGAATAGCCACATCACCATCAGAGTGAGCAATAAAACCAAATTCATAAGGAATAACAACACCCGCTAACACTAATGGCCCTGCACCACCAAATTGATGAACATCAAAACCGTGACCTATTCGCATACTACCTCTGATTGTAAATTATTTTTTTGTTGGTTAAGAATAAATTCAGCTAAAAGCAAATCTTCTGGCTGGGTAATTTTTATATTGTCACTGCTGCCATTAACTAAACCACTTGCAAAACCCGATGCTTCCATCGCTGATGATTCATCGGTAATACTGATCCCTTTTGCTAAAGCCGCAGTAATAGCTGAGGTTAGTTCAAGCGTTTTGTACATTTGTGGCGTCAGCGCATGCCACATTTGGCTACGATCCAAGCTGGTTGCTACTAATTGCGCGGTATTCGCTTGCTTCATGGTATCGCGAACTGGGCTTGCTAATAGGCCGCCATGATCGTTTTCAAGACAGTAGTTCATTAAGCGGGTTAAATCTTGATGTCGAACACAAGGCCTGGCGGCATCATGCACCAACACCCATTGTTCTTGGCCAGCCTGTAAATATTTTAAACCGGCAAGTACCGAATCAACACGCTCTTTGCCGCCAACAACACAAGTAATATTTTTATGATTAACTAAGCTAGTACTAGAAAAATATTCATCATTTTCACCTAAGGCAATAATGACATGAGAAATTGCCTCGTGGCTGAGTAAACGCTGAACGGTATGTTCTAAAATAGTTATGTTTTCAATGGTTAAATATTGTTTTGGACAAGACGAACGCATGCGTTTACCAACACCTGCAGCGGGCACTACGACAGTAAAATGCCCTAATAAGTTACTCATTATCGCAATCGTTCCTTCTTGTCGGCATCGTCATCATTAGGAATGACGCGGAAAAATGTCTCGCCCTGTTTGATCAGACCTAATTCATGGCGAGCACGTTCTTCAATCGCTTCGGTGCCAGATTTTAAATCGTCCGTATCAGCATAAAGTAATTTGTTACGTTGCTTTAGCTTGTTGTTATTGGCGAGCTGGCGAGTCACTTCTTCTTCTAATGCTAGATAATCAGGCACACTGTTTTTACCAAACCAAAGTCGGTATTGCAAAAGTACCAGAAAAATGAGTAAAACTGCCGTGATCAGCCGCATAATGTATCTAAAGTCGATATCGAAGAGATAATATTGATACGCTATTATAAATACGTACCGTCTGCTGTAAACACCCAACAAGATTTAAAATCAATTGTCAGGCAAATTTACCCTAGGTTGTTTGAAATTACGCCAATTAATGGTGCAAGACAATAACAATTCTCGCAATGAAGGCATAATTGGCTGCAATTTCTGACCATTTTCCCAACGATGCCCAGCGCATGCTGCGCTCATTACTTTTTTCGTTGGCTTGAGTAAATTCACTTTATGACAAGTTACTTCGCTCTCTTCCTCACTATCTGCTTCAATGTCTGCCTCACTTGCTCTGTTATGCTCATTTTTTGCCTTGTTACCTGCACCGCGGACCGCTTCGTTATCCGTTAAATAAAACCAGCCATAAACATTGGTTCGAAATTGCTGTTTTTCTAAATCAATTCGGTCGATACAATCGAGCACAATATGGCCATTTAACGCGATAGGCACCACTAAACCATGCACTAGCTGTTGGCTCTTATACCAAGCAATAACAGTTTCATCATAAGCCGATAATTGGCTTATTTCAGGTGACCTAGTTACTTGCTTAGCTAACCAACTGGCATTTTGAATATCTAATGCCAGTGGTGTTTGTGCCTTTAATAACGCGAATGCTGTACGTTTAACATAATGAGGTAAGCTTTTAATTCTGCCTTGTAAACTTGCTAGCGCTAAACATTCATTGCGGGCTAAGGTGATTAACTCTCGTTCATAAAGGGCATTACACAGTTCAGCAAAGTCTGATGACTGCTGCGCCGATTGCCATAATAATGATTGAGTGACCATGAATTTAATGACTACTTTAATTAACGCTGATAATTTAAGCATACTTGATTGTGGTTAAAGATAAAATCGCTAAAGCTGATCTGCGCATCGTTTTACCTATACCATGACGGGTAATAACAATTTATACTGGGATATCTTTTTTAAAGATGTTTTTTAAAGGTGTACAACCGCAGTTAAAAAAACATGCGCCAACATGACTTTAAATTTCAGCCCAAACCAACACTTACAAATGGTTTGGCTATAATATAAAAATAGTTCTCTAGGCCGTTTTGGAGTAAATAATGAGCGTAATTGAAGTAAAGCATCCCCTAATTAAACACAAACTCGGCATAATGCGTGAAGCCGATATAAGTACCAAGCGTTTTCGCGAACTTGCCTCAGAAGTTGGCTGTCTATTAACCTATGAAGCCACTAAGCACCTTGAAGTAGAAACTAAAACCATCAATAGTTGGCATGGTGAAATTCAAGTAGAACAAATTAAAGGTAAAAAAGTCACCGTTGTCCCTATTTTACGCGCAGGTTTAGGAATGATGGACGGCGTTTTAGAACTTATTCCTAGCGCCCGTATCTCTGTTGTTGGTATGTATCGTAACGAAGAAACACTAGAGCCGGTGTTTTATTTTGAAAAATTAGCTGGGCAAATTGAAGAACGTCTCGCCCTAGTGATTGATCCCATGTTAGCGACAGGCGGTTCTATGATAGCCACAATCGACTTATTAAAAGAGCGTGGTTCAAACCATATCAAAGCCTTAGTTTTAGTGGCTGCGCCAGAAGGTATAGCCGCGTTAGAAAAAGCACACCCTGATGTTGAACTTTATACCGCCGCTGTTGATGACTGCTTAGATGACGCAGGTTATATATTGCCAGGTTTAGGTGATGCGGGTGATAAAATTTTTGGCACTAAGTAGTTACTATAACCTAGTGACTAAAGGTGCTAGCTGCAACATCTTAACGGTGTTTTGCTCAATTTTTATCGCGATAACAAACATTGAGCATAGTATTCAATACGTTGTGCTAAAAAAGCTCAAGTGTGCGCTTTGTAACCCTGTTTATTCGTTAACTACGGCATTGCGACCAGTTTATTAGCTATTTTTTTCATCGCTATCGCGGCATTATTATCCATACCTCGATTCATCAAAATAATAAAACCATCTTTCTTATTAGGGTCAAAATATAGGGCAGTAAAAACACCCAAATCAGCCCCCATATGCCCGGTTAATCCCATGCTATTATCTCGCCAAAAAAAACGTTGTTTATCTGAAATATCCTTAGGTAATTGTAACTTTAGCATTTCTTTATACATAGCATCTGAAAGCAGTTTATGAACTAATGCGTCTTTATTTTCTAGCACAGCAACTAACAGCTTGCTCAAGTCTTTAATACTGCTGCGTATACCACCATCTGGATATTGTGGGTTGCCAAAGTGAGGATAAGCGACAAAACGCTTACTTTCTGAAGGTGGATTAAAATAACGACTAATAAACAAGTTTAACTCGGCCGACTCAGTGTCACTGCAAATAGCCATAAATGGAATACACTGCTCAACCTCATAGGGCACAGCGATTTGTGCTAGTGACAAATCATGCAATAACCAACTGGTATCCTGCATGCCTAATGGCTTAAAGATATGTTGCTGACTATATTCGGCTAAGGTAATACCTGTTGTTACTTCGACTAAATATCCAGCTAGGCCAGCGGCTAAATTACTGTATTTCCTTTTAGTACCAGGGGCATTATTTAAAAAATATTGCCCTTGGTTATAGTTTTTTCCTGTTGGGGTTAACAAGGATTTAAGGTGTTGTTCTAATGAAATATCAGCATCTTTATTAATGGCATAACTGTCAACATCATAATAATCCGCAATACCTGAGGTGTGAGTAACTAAATGTCTTAAGGTTATTTTTTCATGAGTCATATGAGGGTTATCGATTTTAAATGGCAGATAGTCGTTAATGTCTCGGTCTAAAGCTAATTTTCCTTGCTCTACCAACTGCAACAACACCAAGCCCATAATCGGCTTACTAATAGAGGCTATATTAAATAACGTATTTTGTGTCACTGCTGTGTTCAATTCGACATTAGCTTTACCATAAACTTGTAAAAAAGTGACTTTAGCGTTTGAAATTTTAGCTATGGCTAAGCCCGGAATAGCAGCTTCTTGCATCAAAGCAGGGATATATTTTTCAATATTTTCTATGTCATCGCTAACCGCTTTCTGCTTAGGCAATAGATACCAAAGCAGTGGCAATAACAAAATAATAAGAACGGATTTTTTCATGGTTTAGCTCTATGGCTTAAAATAGAATAAAAGCAAGATACAGGCCAAACATAACAAACTGATTCAATGAGCTTTATTTTAAGATAAGAATGATGAGTTTGATGAAATCATAAATACTGGCAAATCTGACGATTTATTCACAAGTATAATATCAAGTAAAGGCGCTGTATTTAAACACTGTCGGTGGAGGCAAGGTAAGTAGTGCCATAATTAATGAGTCAGCTTAATGCCTGATTATCACAAAAAAACCACTCATTTGAGTGGTTTTTTTAATATTCAATAACGCTTAAATTAGCCGCGTGATTTTGCTACCACAGGTAAGGTAACCTAACGGACAAACATAAGCGTCATCACACAAAAATCTTATGATTATTGGCCTTTGACTTCAGACAAGCCGTTAAAAATAGCTTTATCACCTAAAAATTCTTCAATGCGCAATAACTGATTGTACTTAGCAACACGGTCTGAGCGACATAAAGAACCGGTTTTGATTTGTCCTGCGGCTGTGCCTACGGCTAAATCAGCAATAGTTGAATCTTCAGTCTCGCCTGAGCGATGTGAGATCACGGCGGTAAAGCCAGCGTCTTTCGCCATTCTAATCGCCGCTAAGGTTTCTGTTAATGTACCAATTTGGTTGAATTTGATTAAGATAGAGTTACCAATACCTTGCTCAATACCACGGGCTAATATTTTAGTATTAGTGACAAATAAGTCATCACCAACAATTTGCACTTTATCGCCAAGTAGATCGGTTTGGTATTTAAAGCCATCCCAGTCTGACTCGTCCAAGCCGTCTTCAATTGAAATGATAGGGTATTGCTCACAAAGGCTTGCTAAAAAATCAGAAAATTCGTTGGCAGTAAATTGCTTGCCTTCACCTTTTAGGTCATAAATACCTTTGTCTGCATCATAAAACTCAGAAGCAGCACAATCCATCGCTAAGGTTACGTCTTTACCTAATTCATAACCCGCCGCGGCAACCGCTTCTTTAATCACCGCTAAGGCATCAGCATTTGAAGCTAAATCAGGTGCAAAACCACCTTCATCACCCACAGCGGTATTTAAACCTTTTGCAGACAATACTTTTTTCAAAGCATGGAAAATTTCAGCGCCCATACGTAGCGCTTCTTTAAAGCTTTTCGCGCCAACCGGTTGTACCATGAATTCTTGGATATCAACGTTATTGTCAGCATGCTCGCCACCATTGATAATGTTCATCATAGGTAAAGGTAGTGAGTATTGACCTGGCGTACCATTAAGATCGGCAATGTGCTCAAATAATTGTACTTTCTTTTCCATTGCGGCGGCTTTTGCGTTCGCTAAAGAAACGGCAAGAATGGCATTAGCGCCGAAGGTTTCTTTATTCTCTGTGCCGTCTAAATCAATCATGATTTGATCTATGTTTGCTTGCTCTAAAGCACTTTTACCTTTCAATGCGTTAGCAATCGGATTGTTAACCGCAGCAACGGCTTTTAATACACCTTTACCTAAGTAACGCGATTTGTCGCCGTCACGTAATTCAAGTGCTTCACGAGAGCCAGTTGATGCGCCAGAAGGAGCAGCCGCTCGACCCCAAGCACCCGACTCTAAATAAACGTCAGCTTCAACTGTTGGGTTACCACGAGAATCCATGATCTCGCGGGCGATAATTTTACTAATATTAGACATTATGTTTCCTATTCCTTACTAGCTAAGCTAGGCAGGTTATAAACGTTAAATTAAAGGTTAAAATTGCTTAAAAAAAACCGTAGCAATAAGCTACGGTTTTCATGAGTTTGGTTTAACTTGCTCGCTGCTTTTGACATTCAAAAGCGGCGGCGATAAAGCCAGCAAAAAGCGGGTGACCATCACGAGGAGTTGAATTAAACTCAGGATGGAATTGCCCAGCAATAAACCAAGGGTGATTAGGATTTTCAATCACCTCAACTAATGTTTTATCCGCAGATAATCCCGAGAACACTAAACCTGCTTTGCTTAATTGTTCACGGTAGTTATTATTTACCTCAAAACGATGGCGGTGTCTCTCATAAATTGTTTCACTACCATATACGTCATATGCCTTGGTACCTTTCATAATGTGACACAATTGTGAGCCTAAGCGCATGGTTCCGCCTAAGTCAGATTCAGCATTACGGTATTCAACTTTACCTTCTTCATCTAACCATTCGTTAATTAAGCCAACAACTGGGTAAGGTGTTTTGGCATTAAACTCGGTACTGTGTGCATCAGTTAAACCGGCAACATTACGGGCATATTCAATCAATGCCACTTGCAGACCTAAACAAATACCCAAATAAGGTATTTTATTTTCACGCGCATATTGTGCGGTTAAAATTTTACCTTCAACACCACGTTCACCAAAGCCACCAGGAACTAAAATAGCGTCTAAACCTTTTAAAATATCAAGCCCTTTAGACTCAATATCTTGTGAATCAATATATTGAATTTTAACTTTTACTTGGTTTTTAATGCCTGCATGCTTTAACGCTTCATTAACTGATTTATACGCATCAGGTAATTCGGTGTATTTGCCGACCATACCAACAACCACTTCACCCGATGGGTTAGCTTCTTTGTAAAGTACTTGCTCCCAATCAGATAAATCAGCTTCGGGAACATCAAGGCCAAAACGCTTAACCACTAACTCGTCAGCGCCTTGCGCTTTAAGTAAGGCTGGCACTTTATAAATAGAGTCAACATCGCGTAATGAAATAACCGCTTTTGCTTCGACATTAGTAAATAGTGAAATTTTAGCGCGTTCATTAGCGGGAATCGCACGCTCACTTCGACAAACTAAAATGTCTGGAAAAATACCGATTGAACGTAGTTCTTTCACAGAGTGCTGGGTAGGTTTAGTCTTGATTTCACCAGCTGTAGCAATATAAGGCACTAAGGTTAAGTGCATAAACATCGCACGTTCTCGGCCTAATTCTACCCCTAACTGACGGATAGCTTCTAAAAAGGGTTGTGATTCAATGTCACCCACAGTGCCGCCAATTTCAACCATGGCAATGTCGTAACCTTCAGCACCTTCAATCACTCGACGTTTAATGTCGTTAGTAATATGAGGAATAACTTGAATAGTGGCACCTAAAAACTCACCTTTACGCTCGCGCGCTAGAATATCTTGATAGATACGACCGGTAGTGAAGTTATTACGCTTGGTCATTTTGGTTCGAATGAAACGTTCGTAGTGACCTAAATCTAAATCGGTTTCTGCTCCGTCTTCGGTAACAAAAACCTCACCATGCTGAATTGGGCTCATTGTACCCGGATCAACATTAATATAAGGGTCAAGCTTAAGCATGGTAACTTTTAAACCACGTGCTTCGAGAATTGCTGCTAGTGATGCTGCAGCAATACCTTTACCAAGAGACGATACAACGCCGCCAGTAACAAAAATATATCTAGTTGTCATGCGATACCCAGAGTCAGGAAAAACAGAAATTTTGCACTAAATTGATTTGATGTTTGGTTAACAAATAAATTTAGTAGGACGGGAAAACATTATACTGAAAAGCCGTCTACACAACAATATGATCAAGCCATCTAGTTGCACAAAATTTCATTTAAATACTCAACATTTGCTTTAAAGCATGATTGAATATATTAAAAAACGGGGTAAACTGGTGTTTTCCTTTGCAAAAAATAAAAATTAATCATTATGACTCAACTACAAAAAGTATTAGATGCTATCGACACTATAAATAAAGCCGATATCAACACCACGATTGTTGACGGCATTAGCCAACCTAAAGAGCTTTTGTACGGTCAATACATGACAGATTGCCTTGAAAATCATTGGCCAGATGCCAGTGAAAATTTACAGGTTGCGGTTCGTGCACAACACGTAAAACGCTGGCACTTAAAGCGCGCCAACTTCGCCATTGGCAAAAAAGGGTATTTAACCTGGCGTAAAGAATTAGGCATTTTTCATGCGGCTACCGCTAAAGCCCTAATGCTTGAGCATGGCTATAGTGAAGACGCCGCTGAAACTAGCGCAGCGATTATTCGTAAAGAAAACTTAAAATCGAACAGTGAAAGCCAAACCTTGGAAGACGTAGCCTGCTTAGTGTTTTTACAATACTATTTTGATGCCTTGGCCGCTAAACATAAAGAAGAAAAAATCATTCGTATTTTACAGCTAACTTGGCGGAAAATGTCAACGCAAGGCCAAGAAATTGCCTTAAGCTTAACCTTACCGCCCCATTTAGCGCAGCTGGTGGTTAAAGCACTGGCTTAGTGCTTTAACATGCATATTCAACATTTACTTCCCCCTGAGCTTTTGGTTACTTTTCAGGATTAGATTTTTCAGGCGATTTACCTGCCCTATGGTTTGTTAATGGCATTCGCAGATGGCTATTAGAAATAGGTAAACGCCAGAGAAAAATAAATGGCCAGACAACCAAGGTAACCACTAACACCTTTAACCAAATGGTAGGCAAAATATAACCCGACCACAATACAGCAACAAGCATTGAACTTAAGGCTAGCACTTTTGCGCGTTTGGGAATACAACGAGATTGCTGCCAGTGATAAATCATTGGCCCAAAGACGTTATTGTCCAATAGCATGTTATACAATCGCGGCGACGACTTAGCAAAACAGGCAGCGGCAACCAATAAAAAAGGTGTGGTGGGCAATAGAGGCAAAAAAACGCCAATAAAGGCTAATGCCACAAAAAATATTCCCACTATCTTTAACAACATAAGGTTATAGTCCCCTTAGCATTCAGTTAAAATCCGCCGTTAATCTTCAATTAACTAGCGCTCAGTATTCCAGCTAAAGAAATAAACCCTAAGGTTAAAAAGACCGCGTTCATTAGCATAAAAATGGCGACATAGTAACTGATATTCGCTAATATTGCCGCTTCGGTGATAATTATAAAAGCACCCGCCACTAAATAGATTAAGGTTTCTTTAATCTTAAGAAAGTCTTGTAAGGCGGTATTGCTAAAATTGAATGCCAATTTTTTGCAATATTGACTCATCAACGGGCTTAGCATAATAAAACACTTGCCCTTTGCTCGCTTTGATAATGCCTTCCATGATTTCTATGGCAGTAGTTTTTCCAGCACCCTTGGGTCCGAGTAAGCCAAAACAATGATTTTTTTGAATCGCAAAGTTTATATTGTTTACCGCAACAACATCGTTATAACGCTTGGTTAAGTTCTCAACGCAAATATCTGCTTGCATGTCACGCCTCAATAAAACCTAGCTTGTATTTTAACGGCTCACTTAACATATTAATACCAGCACAGAGATACCCATCAAATGATAATAATTATCATTTGCATTTACTTGTGTTTTCAATTATTGTTTTAACAAACCTGTTTTATCAACAATATTAAGGATGAATAATGGGATCTAGACAAATAAATGCAGGGTGTAGAGGTAAAGCCAAAGTTGAAATTTCAGCGTTATTGTTAGCACAATTAATTAGCTCTGGCGCGTTAACAGGCCATAACTGTAGAGGCCTAGACAACAATGCCCGTAGCACCTTATGGCAGTCTTTGCTGGACTTAAGTATTCATTCAACGACTCACTTAAAAAGCGCCGGAGAAATAAAATGACCACAGAATCACCTATTGTTGATATTTACTATTTAGAGGCTTGGCTAGAGAGCTTTGTTTGTCACTGCAAGCCATCAGCGAACAAACAGTCACTGGCAAAAATATGCATGGCGATCAATGGCATTATGCAACATGACGACTTTGATCAAATAGCTAATAATCATTGCAGCTATCATAAAATGAAAAATTATTGGCAATGGCGTTACGACGTGGCTTAATACCCAGTTGATTAATTACCTGGGTATTAAGCAACTGGGTATAACACTGACTGTTTACAATGTATGGACTAGCGCTTGATGAGCCCTAATATACTTGATTAGGTGTTGGTTTAAGGCTTTTTTACCAGTAAATCCATACTGTTGGCAAACTTTTTCAATACTATTTTTTTGTAAAACACGCGCAACTAAGGGTAATACTTCAGGATTAAACTGTTCCGTACAATGCTTTAATAGCCATTGGTGTAGCGCATAAACACAGCTGCTAAATTGACGTTGGCCAGAAGTAAAGTCGTTAACGCTTTGCAAAATATCACGCGCTGGTACCAAGGTTTTTAACCTCGTATTACCCTTGAGCAACTGCCAGACTAATTTTGCTGGCATATGGGTAAACTCATCAGTTAGCCAATAATCAAATTGTTGGTAAAACTGCTCAACAATCACTTGCTGTAAGTTGCTAGCATTAGGCGTTAAGGCTTTAGTCACCAAACACGAATGCTCACCGCTGGCTTTGTCTTTACTAAATCCTACTCGGGCAACGGCGAAGCCAGCTTGCTGCCAAAACTTGAGCAAAGTAGCGTTGCCCGCAAAACTAGCACCAATAAAGTCTATACCTTGGTGTGTAATATGCCGTTCAATAGCACTTAAAAAGTGCCTACCTAAGCCTTGTCCCTGAAATTGAGGATGTATCGCAATACGCATCACACGTTGATAACTATAATTAAAACTTTCCTTAATACCACAATGCATCAGTAATGATTGTGGTAAAAATTGATCGCGTAACCGACGCTGATTCTCACGAATTAGCTCAACCAGTTTTTCATCTGCATGCCCTTCTCGCATGAGCATAACAACACCTAAAATATCGTTTTCACGTTTAAGTACAAATAATGATATAGCGCCATTGTTTAACAGTAACTTTAAATCACTGGGTGAGGTTTGATAGTGAGCTGTTACTAACACCGCAAAAACTTGCTCTAAAAGCGTTTCGTTTTGCAGTAATTTTGTGGGGGTAATAAGCTCGGTCACTAGCTTATATTGCGAAAGTAAATCACTTTGCGCTTGCGCGTTATTAGCTACACTTTCAGCCCCGACTTTAGCCTCACTCTTAATCTCACTTTTGATCTCAGGGATAGCATTATTCATGGCTAAGAAAGTGTTGGGGTAATTGGGCAATCTAGCGTTTAGCAAGCAACTAGCAAAAACGAATTGCTCGAGCGGATCATCACTTGCCCAGCGAATAGCTTCATTAATGTGCATTTTGCGCCAATTTGGCGTCAAACGCTGTAGCACCAGACCAAACTTAAGACTAAAGCCGCGACCTGCACCTTCATAGCCATGAACAGTAGTGGCAAATATTAAGCGATGATAATGGCTAAGTAATTGTTGCAAAAGATAAACAGGCAAAGCAGCAGCTTCATCAACCATGACTATACTGGCTTCGGGTTGCTCTTTTAACAGCACATCGATAGCATAAAAAATAATGCTGCCATTGGTATGATCTACACTATTTATGCCAACCTTGACATCAGGCAAGTGTGTTTCAACTTGCTGAAAAAACACCTTAAGCGCTGGTTTACTTACCGCAGTGATGATGATTTTTAGTGGCTGTTTAGCATTAGCCAACATGTGACACGCAGCAAGTGCTAAAGCTGAAGACTTACCCCGACCTCGATCTGCGGTGAGTACCAAAGGCCTATCTCTATGACCCGTCAACACCTTTAGCATAGCTTCAACCGCTAACACTTGTTCTTGAGTGATACAGCCGTATGACAGGTTTTTTACTTGTTGAGTGGTGCTTAATTGTCCATCGTTAGTACGATTGTCTTGCGCGGCTTTATTGAAAGACCATAACGCTGGCAATTCGGCTTTATCTTGTCTAATGAAATAACAATGTTCAGCGGCTAATTGCAGCATAAAACGCTGAAGGAAATAATCTTGCGATTGCGCCTGGTTAATTTGCTCGACTTGCGACGGCTTTAATAAAAGTAAAAATACGCCACCAGCCACTAAAGTGCCCGAAAGCGCGGCAAAGGCATCAACATCAAAATCACTTTCGACATGCCGGGCATCATTATCAACCTTACTTTCTACCGCAAATACAATAACGTCTTGCTCAGTACCTAAATACTGAGCATAATTTTTTCGATTGACTAAAATTAACTGATTAGCGCGACTAGCATGGGCAAGTTCACCATAAACAAGACCTTGTCTATCGAGCTTATCGTTTGACTCTTGGGCGGATAAAAATAAAGTTAAACTTGTCTCAAGCTGTTCAGTAGTCCAAGCAGCATCACCCACTAACACCACTAAACTACGCCAGCGTTTAGCCTGCGTTAATTGTTGTAACTGCAGACACCAGTGAGAAAAACTTTCTTTCGACATGCTAGTTAACCTTAAAAGTTATCTTGGCTAACACCAAGAGATATATACCTAATACATTGCGAGGTACAGCTTAGCAGAGCTGCAATCTAAGCACTAATCAAAGCTAAATAACTGCACAGTAGAAAATCGTCACTGAGCATTTTTAGTACAACATTTTTAGAATAAAAAATAATTAGTTGAAAATTTACTATTAGTTGCCTATGTTAAAATTATCTAACTTTGTTAGATTTTCTATGATTGTAAACTCGTCCTTTTTAAAATGTCAGCAATTAGAATGTCGGCAATTAAACATTAAAATATTTTACAATGATGACAATCAATAGGATTAAATTTAACCCTTAGCTAGCATTAACAGGTTTAAGCCACTATTTATTGTAATTACAGAAAATACTGTAAAAGCCATAGGTATAAAAAATGTGCGACGATTTCACAGATGACACTAGCCTAAACGTCGAACAGGACAGTTATGACAAAGACTTGCCTAAAGGCCAGCAGGCCGCCCATAACAGCGAAGTCAGAAAACGCATTGACGACTTATTAGCACAAAAACGCCTCAAAGCATTGCTCGATGACATAGACAATTGGGATATCTAATCAATGATATGGCGCAAAGTTAAGTGTTACCACTCAGTTAAAAGCCAACAGTAAATATTATCGATAATATTTTATCGGTAAAAATTTGTTTTTGACATAAAGCTGATATCATTAGTGTAATATTTACGCTACTTAATGATCCTACATTATGACTTTATTTGAAAAATTGCGCTGCTTATTTACCTTTGGTCAAGGCGTTGCCTTACCATTGCCAGCCATTGATGAAAATGCCGATCCTTTTTCATTATTTAAACTTTGGTTTGATGACGCCAATAAGTCGGGTGTTTTGCTGCCCGAAGCAATGTCTGTCAGTAGTGTAAGCCAAGACGGGCAACCAAGCTGTCGAATGGTATTATTAAAAGAGTTTAACCAAGATGGTTTTATCTTCTATACCAATTACAGCAGTAGAAAGAGCCAAGAATTAAATCAAAATGACAAAATTGCTTTGCTATTTCACTGGAATGTATTGCAACGTCAAATTCGCATTGAAGGCTGTGTTGAAAAAGTCAGTGCTGAGCAGTCAGCAAAATATTTTCATAGCCGCGATCGCGGCAGCCAAATTGGCGCTTGGGCATCAAAACAAAGTAGAGAAATTCAAACTGAGACTGAACTGGCTGATAGCGTTGCTTATTACACGAAAAAATTTGCTGGTAACTCAGTACCTTTACCTGAGTTTTGGGGGGGCTGGCGCATTAAACCAAACTATATAGAGTTTTGGCAAGGCCGAGCAAGCCGTTTGCATGACAGGGTTTGTTTTAAACAGCATAACAATCAATGGAAGAATTTCAAACTGCAACCTTAAACACCATAATCTTAAACATAGTAACCTTAAACACAGTACAATTTAATACCGCTAAGTGAATTAACGCATACCATCAAGCAAAAAAGGAGCACATGGCTCCTTTTTTAATATTGTATCTGTTGTAAAATTATCCGACTAAAGCTAACAATATGCCGGCAGCAACCGCTGAGCCTAACACACCAGCAACGTTTGGCCCCATCGCATGCATAAGTAAGAAGTTATGCGGATTAGCCTCTAAACCAACCTTATTAGCGACACGAGCAGCCATGGGTACTGCCGAAACACCTGCGGCACCAATGAGTGGATTAACTTTTTCTTTAGCAAATTTATTCATGAGTTTCGCCATTAACACACCCGTAGCAGTACCAATAGAAAATGCTATTGCGCCTAACGCGAGTATGCCTAAGGTTTTAGCATTTAAGAATTGATCAGCGCTTAACTTAGAACCAACACCTAGTCCTAAGAAGATAGTGACAATATTAATTAACTCATTTTGTGCTGTCGAACTTAGGCGGTCTACCACACCACACTCGCGCATTAAGTTACCCAAACAAAACATCCCCACTAACGGCGTTGCTGCCGGTAGAAAGAAAATTGTCATCATTAAAACGCCGAGTGGGAAAATAATTTTCTCAACTTTTGTGACATGACGTAATTGCGCCATCTCAATTTTACGTTCATCTTCTGTGGTTAATGCTCGCATAATTGGCGGTTGAATAATCGGTACTAACGCCATATATGAATAAGCAGCAACAGCAATAGCTCCCAGTAAGTCAGGGGCAAGTTTAGAAGCTAAAAATATCGCGGTCGGACCATCTGCTCCACCAATGATAGCGATAGCTGAGGCATCTTTCATAGAGAAGTCTAGACCAACAAAGTTCAACGCTATGGCACCAAACAAAGTGGCGAATATCCCAAACTGCGCAGCAGCACCTAATAGCAATGTTTTAGGATTAGCAATCAGTGCGCCAAAATCTGTCATGGCACCAACGCCCATAAAGATTAGTAACGGGAATATGCCGGTATCAATTCCAGCGTAGTAAATGTAATGCAGCAAACCACCTACTTCAGAAAAACCGGCGGCAGGAATATTAGTTAAAATAGCACCAAAACCCATCGGCACTAATAATAGCGGTTCAAAGTTACGGGCAATGGCAAGATAAAGTAAGCCACAACCCACTAGCATCATGATCACTTGACCTAATTCAAAGTTTGCTAGGCCTGTAGACATCCACAATAATTTTAAAGAATCCATGGGTTATCCTATACCAAGCTTAACAAGATATCACCAACGGCAACTGAGTCACCTTCTTTGGTGTGAATAGCGGATATTTCACCGGCTTTTATTGCCCGGATTTCAGTTTCCATTTTCATCGCTTCCATAATGATAACTACTTCACCTGCTTCGACTTCGTCACCTTCATTTACCAGCACTTTAAAAATATTACCCGCTAAAGGCGCTTTCAAAGGTTCACCATCGCTTGAACTTGCCGCAGGTGCTTTGCTCGATGGCGCAATAGTATCTATTGAACCACCAGGGGCAACAACAACGTCGAAGACTTTACCGTCAACACTTACCGCGTAACTTTCAGGGCCAGTGTTTGCTGAACTCGTTGCTGGTGCTGCAGCCGTAATTTTAGCAGAGGCTTTAGTCGGTGCTGGTTCAAAAGCATCTGGGTTATTGCGATTGGTTAAAAATTTCAAACCAATTTGTGGGAACAATGCATAAGTTAGCACGTCATCGATAGTATCTTCAGCTAGCGTAATATTTTTCTCTTCGGCAATTTGTTGCAATTCAACCGATAATTTATCCATTTCTGGGTCAAGTAAGTCTGCTGGGCGACAAGTAATTGCTGCTTTGCCATCGAGCACTTTTGCTTGTAATTCAGCATCAACTGGCGCGGCAGTCTTACCATACTCACCTTTTAATACACCGGCCGTTTCTTTGGTAATTGACTTGTAGCGTTCACCGGTCAAGACATTTAATACCGCTTGTGTGCCGACAATTTGCGAGGTTGGTGTTACCAAAGGAATATAACCCAGGTCTTTACGCACTTTTGGAATTTCTGTTAGCACTTCATCAAGTTTATCAGCCGCGCCTTGCTCTTTTAATTGACTTTCCATATTGGTTAGCATGCCACCAGGTACTTGTGCGACTAAGATACGCGCATCAATACCCCGCAAGCTACCTTCAAACTGGGCATATTTTTCGCGAACTTCACGAAAATAAGTGGCTACTTCTGCTAATTTAAGCATGTCTAAGCCAGTATCACGTGCTGTACCTTCAACAATAGAAACAATAGTTTCTGTTGGTGAATGGCCGTAAGTCATACTCATTGAAGAAATAGCCGTGTCGATCACGTCAATATCTGCATCAATGGCTTTCATGTGGGTAGCAACACTCAAGCCTGTTGTAGCATGACAATGTAGTGCAATAGGTAAAGCTACAGTTTCTTTTAAACGGCTAATCAACTCAGCGGCATCGTAAGGCTTCAACAGGCCAGCCATATCTTTGATACACAAAGAGTGTGCGCCCATGTCTTCTAGTTGCTTAGCCATGGTTAGCCAGCCTTCAAGGGTATGCACAGGACTCTCAGTATAGCTTAAGGTTCCTTGAGCATGCGCGCCAACCTTTACCGCGGCTTTAATCGATGTTTGTAAGTTACGCACATCGTTCATCGCATCAAAAATTCTAAACACATCAATGCCATTAACGTGAGCGCGCTCAACAAATTTTTCTACCACATCGTCAGCATAATGACGGTAACCTAAAATATTTTGACCACGAAACAACATTTGCTGTTTTGTTTTTGGCATCGCCTTTTTTAGCGCTCGAAGACGCTCCCAAGGATCTTCACCTAAATAACGAATACAAGAATCAAATGTTGCGCCACCCCAAGATTCAATTGACCAATAACCAATTTCATCCATTTTAGCAGCAATGGGTAACATATCTTCCAAACGTAAACGTGTGGCGAGCAATGATTGATGGCCGTCGCGTAATACGACTTCAGTTATTCCTAAGGGCTTAGTCATGGTCATTTCCTATTTCTGTGCAGAATGTTGTTGACGATATTGGGTAACAGCACAAGAGATTGCTGCGACGACTGCCGGTGATACACCGTTGCCATCTTGTTTTTTATTGTTTTTTTTACTTGAGGCTCTACTTTCAACAATGGCATCAGGAAATTTTGTTGCCAACCTAACCAGCACAACCTTGATAAAAACAATCAACAAACCTAAAAAGGTAAATACAAAGACCATACCGGCTAGCATTAAAGTACCTGCTTCAATAAATAAGTGTTGAAGATTTTCCATTTTTTTACTCTCAAGCAATTTTATATAATTAGAATAATCACTCCAATGTGTAAAAAGCAAACAATTTATTACAAATTGGTAAAAAAAAACGATGTCAAGCTAAAATAGTTCAAAAAAACAACTAAATTTAATAATATTTCGTCATTATTTTATAAAAAATGGTATATCAAGTAAATTGTATACAATATTAAATCCATGAATAGCGGTTATTAGAAACAGAAAAACAAAGATATTATACAATATACAACACTTAAAGCCGACACTAACTAATCACCTTTTTTTGCTCAAAAAACACACATAAATCACAATAAATCATTATTTTATTGTCAATAAAAATCTAAAAACACATAAACTGATTAGACTAAATAATGGCTTATTTAGACAGCATTAAAATACTAGTAATGCATATTTTTAGTTTCAGATAAATGTTGTTGATAATAAGAATGTCGATCAAAAGTTTTTTAAACTCACCTTTGGTTAGTTCAGAGGGAGGTGGTTAGTTCAGAGGCAAGCTAATAACTATAAAAATACTCAACCAAATGAGTGCCTGTATTGCGCTAACTCAAAAAACATAACCGATAGTCATAATGTTTCAAACACTTTGCTTATGCTAAATTTAATATTTATTGTACTTAGCTCACTGATACCTATTAAATTAATTAAGTGTTCTACTTTTTAATCCGGAAAAGTGAATAAATACAAGAAATTAAATTTAATCACTAGTTATACCAATTTCATTAATTAGGTGGTCAACTTTATACGCAGGAAAAATGGCCAAATATAAGGCATTTATTTAATCACTAGTGGTTCTAATTATTAAATAAATAACGCAGTAGTGGGTTATTTTAACCCGTAAAAATGATCAGATAATTAGTGAGATTGGTATTTTTCATCTTATAAATTTTATGACGCTGTAGCTTTTAATTTTAACTATTAAAAATAAACAGGTAATTCATCAAGTTACTATAAATCCAACAGGGATAAAAACTAGCTTTAAAAGATTTTTGGGGAAAGTTATCGCAGATAAGTGGTTGGCAAGAAATTTTAGGCGAAAAAAAACCAGTCATAAGACTGGTTTTTTCAATGTGGCGGACGCGGCAGGAGTCGAACCTGCGACCGCCTGGTTCGTAGCCAGGTACTCTATCCAGCTGAGCTACGCGTCCGCAATAAACTGTTTTTTTATATCTCATGCTTAGGAGATGACCAACCTATAATATATTTATTTTTTAACTAGCGCTAATATTTGCTAGTCTTTATTATTTAGCCACTTAAAGAAAAGTGGCGGACGCGGCAGGAGTCGAACCTGCGACCGCCTGGTTCGTAGCCAGGTACTCTATCCAGCTGAGCTACGCGTCCTAAAATCAAACCTGTTATTTATATCTCTAGTTCAAGAGATAACGAGCTAAACAATATCCCCTTAGGTAGACAACCTAGTAAATATTATATGTACCCGCAATGAACTATGTAACTATCGTTGTTCCTACGATTCCAATCTAAAAAATTGGCGGAGAGGGAGGGATTCGAACCCTCGATCCGGCTACAAACCAGATACTCCCTTAGCAGGGGAGCGCCTTCGGCCACTCGGCCACCTCTCCAATGGGGCGAATCATAAGGGATTATAAAAATAAGTCAAACTTTTTCCCGCTTTTATTCCTATTTACTGACTGTTTGGTGACAATTCAAACAACACGGTCATTTTTCAAACGTTAACTTGCGAAAAACACGCTAAAATGGTCTAGCTAATTTTATTGCTGGATCAAAAAAGCCGACTGATGTCGGCTTTAATTATGAGAAAGTAATTAGATTTCATTACCTGAGGCTTCACCCTCACCTTTTTCAGATTGTATTCTCATATATATTTCTTCGCGATGAACCGAGACTTCCTTCGGGGCGTTGACACCAATACGTACTTGGTTACCTTTAACACCCAACACTGTCACTGTGACATCGTCTCCGATCATCAACGTTTCACCAACTCGGCGAGTTAATATTAACATCTTAATTTCCTTTATGTTTAAAAACGAGCTCCACTAAATATATATAAGCTAGTAACAAATTAAATTTAGTCTACTATTTGCAAAAGTGCACTAATGTTCACAATAAGCATCTAGAATACTTATCAAACATTGACGATTCTACTAACCATATCGAATTTTCAATATTTAACAAAAAACTTGCAGAACAATCGCAGAATGCAATTGCAGCAATTACTGCTCATATTAACAACCTTCATGAAACAATAAACACTTTATAAGTAAGTTTTTGTAAATTTTTATCAAAAACATATGAATAGAAACACTGTAGCTACATACCATTAACAAAAAAGCTTGAAGGTGGATAAAAATTCTATCTGATTGTAATTTATTATTTATATTAAAATAATAAATTAATGAATTTATATTTATACCAAGTTCATTAAGTTAGTTCAGTGGCAAAAAATATTGCAATGGATCTTATTGATGTTCCTGTCACACAAGCTCCTGTGCATCGACGTACCAGGATATATGAGTATCCTAGAGCATTGATGGCTAGGAACGGCTATGTCCTCTAAATATAACCTACATGCTATTTATTCGCTCTTGTGCATCCATATACATGAATGCACCAATGCTGTGGAGCCATAAATGGCTAAGAACGACAATACACTCACCACACTAAGCACATCCTATAGATAAAAAAAGGGGCCAAAAGCCCCTTAAATTAATTTATCTACTTACCTACCTAGATATTAGCTCAACTTATCTTTTAACCAGCTTTGTGCTGCTTTTAAGGCTGCTTCAATATTTTCTGGTTGGCTACCTCCGGCTTGAGCCATATCAGGACGTCCGCCACCTTTACCACCGACTTCTTGCGCGGCAATATTAACGAGTTCGCCAGATTTTACTTGGCCAACAAGATCTTTGGTAACACCAGCAATTAAGCTCACTTTATCGTCACTGGTTGCGGCTAGTAAAATAATGCCTGAGCCCATTTTATTTTTCAGGTCATCAACCATGCCACGCAATGATTTAGCCTCGACGCCTGCTAGATTAGCAACAAGGGTTTTCACACCATTAACGTCAATAGCTTGGCTGACTAAATCAGCACCGGCTTGACTAGCAAGTTTTTGCTTAAATTGTGCTAATTCTTTTTCAAGTTCTTTGTTGCGTAATATCACTTGCTCAACTTTACCGGCCACATTCACTGGGTCAGTTTTAACCAAGGCGGCAATAGTACTTAATGTTTGTTCTTGTGCGGCAAAGTAGTTTAATGCGGCCTCACCTGTTACGGCTTCTATTCGACGAACACCGGCAGCAATGCCTGATTCAGAGACAATTTTAAATAAGCCAATATCACCGGTTCGGTCAACATGCACACCACCACAAAGTTCAGTAGAAAAGCCACCTAAGGTGACCACTCGCACTTCATCGTCGTACTTTTCGCCAAATAATGCCATCGCGCCTTTTTCTTTCGCTTGGTCAATTTGCATTAAATTGGTTTCGCGCGCTAAATTGCCACGAATTTGCTCATTCACCATACGTTCAACAGTATTTAACTCATCGCGTGTGACGCCTTCAAAGTGAGAAAAATCAAAACGTAGTTTTTCTGCATCACATAATGAGCCTTTTTGCGTAACGTGATCGCCTAATACTGTGCGAAGACTGGCGTGTAATATATGTGTAGCTGTGTGGTTTTTAACAATAGCGGCACGACGTTCGCTATTAATTTGCGCGTTAACACGACTGTTTAAACCAATAGTGTCACGGGCAATACCTTTGTGCGCAAAGGCATGACCTAATTTAAAGGTATCAGAAACTTCAAATATGCCGCCATCAAACTGTAATATGCCACTATCACCGACCTGTCCACCTGACTCAGCATAAAAAGGGGTTTTATCAAGCACTACAATACCGGTTTCACCCGCACTTAATGCTACAACTGAGGCTTCATTGTTAAAGAGTTCAACCACAGTAGAAGACATTTCATGGCGGGTATAACCTTTAAATTCAGTCCGATGTTCTGACTTAAGGGTGTCGTTGTAGTCTGTGCCAAATTGGCTAGCTTTTTGAGCGCGAACACGTTGTTGAGCCATGGCGGTATCAAAGCCGTCAAGATCAATATTTAAGTGCCGTTCTCGGGCAATATCAGCGGTTAAATCAGCAGGAAAACCATAAGTATCGTAGAGTTTAAAAACGTCATCGCCAGCGATAGTATCGCCTTTAAGTGCTGATAACGTATCTTCTAACAGCGCCATGCCTCGGTCTAACGTTCGACCGAACTGCTCTTCTTCTCTGAGTAAAACTTTCTCAATAATGGCCTGTTGCTGTACAAGTTCAGGATAAGCTTCGCCCATTTGCTCAGCAAGTGAGGCGACTATTTTATGGAAGAAAAATGACTTAGCTTCTAACTTGTGACCATGGCGAATAGCGCGGCGAATTATACGACGTAATACATAACCACGGCCTTCATTTGACGGCATAACACCATCAGTGATTAAGAAGCTACACGAACGAATATGATCTGCAATAACACGTAGTGATTTATGTGCTAAATCATTACATTCAAGTAATGTAGCGGTATCACGAATTAAGCCTTGGAAAATATCGATTTCATAATTGCTATGCACACCTTGCATTATCGCTGAAATACGCTCTAAACCCATACCAGTATCTATTGACGGCTTAGGCAAATTATCCATGGTACCGTCGGCTTGACGGTTGTATTGCATGAAAACTAAATTCCAAATTTCGATAAAGCGATCGCCATCTTCATCTGGAGAACCTGGAGGACCACCAAAAATATCGTCTCCGTGATCATAAAAAATTTCTGAACATGGGCCACATGGGCCGGTATCACCCATTGACCAAAAATTGTCTGACTCATAGGGTTTATCAACTGATTTATCACCAATACGAATAATTTTCTCCGCTGGCACACCAATAACAGTTAACCAATAATCGTATGCTTCAACATCACTTTCATAAACAGTTACCAGCAATTTTTCTTTTGGTAATGCTAATACTGAGGTTAAAAATTCCCAAGAATAATTTATCGCTTCTTTTTTGAAGTAATCACCAAAGCTAAAGTTACCCATCATTTCAAAAAAAGTATGATGACGTGCGGTGTAACCGACATTTTCTAGATCATTATGCTTACCACCGGCACGAACACAGCGCTGTGCTGACGTGGCTCGGGTATAACTGCGAATATCATCGCCAAGAAATACATCTTTAAATGGCACCATGCCAGCATTAGTGAATAATAAAGTCGCATCGTTACCAGGAATAAGCGAGCTACTCGCAATAATTTGATGTTGCTTAGATGCATAAAAATCTAAAAATGCCTGACGCAATTGGGCACTAGTTTCAATCATTTAAATTTCCTAATTTTCGAAGAATATATCTGTTTAAGCGTTTAATAGTGTCATGGTTTAATCTGTTGAGAAACCACCTTGTTGCATAAAGCGCACTCTTTTGGCTTTATCTTTTTGATCTGTTATTAGGGACGCACCAATGTGCTTATTATACGCAAGCTCTGCTTGAAGATACCAATCTATTTAATCATTACTTGGTGATTTATCTACAAATTGACCATTAACATCTTTTCTGCCAAGTCACCTTCATATCGCACTAACCTTAGCCTCAAGACAATTGGCAGTTAAAAAAATCACAAAAACACTCAGCAAAATAATCTTTATTTAGATAATATGCTGTAATGATCTAGTTTAAAAATAGCATTATTTCAGCAAATTTATACGCTAAAAAGCTGATTTTTTGCTGTAACTCTTTAGCTGATTTTTTTCTGTGAAACAGCACAACAGTGGCTGTATTTAAAGGGAATGATTTAATCCAATTTTTTATTGGCAAATATTTCACTGAGAATAAACAGATAAACAATAGAATTTATGCCTTAGTGAAGTCAGCAAAAAGTAAAAAGTAAAAAATCATCAATGATGACTAACTTTACACAACGCCAATAAAACTTACATTAGATGAATAAATTTTACATCCCGTTCATAATCGCGCAGAATAAACTTGCAGTAATTTATCATAATGAATGAGCTAACATTGAGCGACATTCAGTCAAAAATAACAGCTAAGTACTAGCGATTAATAAAAATAAGGACATGTATGAAGGGACAAATTAAAAACATGCGTTTAATATTGGTTATTTTACTTAGCTTACTATTTTTACAGGCATGTGGTGGTTCAAATGATACAACACCAACATTCACCATTAGCTCATCAGTTTCATCGGTTGCATTTACCCATGAATTTTTACAAGCACAAAACCATACCATTGCCCTTGATGTTACCTTTGATGGTGATGGCTTATTACTCGGCTTCGCCCCGACCGCAGCGCCTGTAAGCTGGTTAAATTATCGCATTGCCAATCTAACCGCAACGTCTGCCACTATTCATATTGATGTGGTTAACGCTGATATAATCCCAGCGGACCTTTACGGTACAACCCTAAGATTATCCAGTGGCGATACGGCAACAACAAACTTCGCCCATGCCGATATTAATGTTTCATTACTAATTTGGCAGGCCCTTACCTACGACGATACTTACGGTGTTGACGCCATTGCCTCGCAAAATATTGCACTCAGCTCAAGCGCAGATAATTTAACCTTAGCAAGTTCAGTGTCTTGGCTCAGCCTTGAAAAAAGCTTTCTTGATGGTGTAACAACCATTACCGCTACCCCTGATGTTAGTCACTTTAGTACAGCCGGATTTTATCCCGCGACCATAGATATAACCAGCCCGCTAGGCACAACAGAGTATCCCGTTGAATTGAGCTTAGACAACATTCATTTATTTGCTGACAGAGCAACAGTGGCCTTAGCACAAACCGCTAATATTAGTAACAGCCAAACTACGCTTAACATTAATTCAAATAGTCTTTTGCCTTGGGGCTGGCAAGCAACGACCGAAGCGGCGTGGTTAACCCTAACGCCTAACGCCGACACTAATGAGTTAACACTGGTTGCCGACAGCACGGCCTTAGCGAATAACGCAACAACGATCGCCGAGATCACCCTGAGTGGCAATGAACAAACCACAGCGATTTCAGAAACTATTCAAGTGAGTTTTTATAAATCTGACTTACTCAGTGAAAATAACTCACTAAATATTGTCGCTAATACTGACGGTGTAGTGACTAATCCTTTACTGCCACAATATTATGTTGCCACCAACAATGAGCTACGCAGCTATCACCTTTATACTAATGAATTATTATCCACAACCGTTATAGCGCCAGCAGATACTTTACTAGAACAGCTAATTATTCATCCTGACGCTAGCATGATGTTAGCAAAAGCGGTCGAAACTATCGTCATTGATGAAAACACCACTGAAACCAGCATACATAGATATCAAATCAACCTCAGTGATATGAGCGTTGTTGAGTTAACCGATGTTGATATTACCAACGAACCGATAAAATTCATTCGCCTTAATGGCCGCTATTTTGTGGCAACCACCATTTTAGAATTTGCCGACGAAAACCTAATCCGTGTTGGCTTCGACGGCCCTAACGCCTTTTTTGCCCGAGCCTTTAATGTTGCCGAACAAAATCAAAGCCTATTCGCCTTAGACGTAAGCACCAGCGATGATTTAATGTCGATAAAGCGCTTAAATGTCAAAGTGAATGATTTTGGCCGCAACCCCATCACCACAGAAATAAGCCACAGTTATCGACCTGAACTATTAGGTGAAAACGAGCAAATTAACGATTTCTATGTTACCGCTGATGAGCAAAACATTTACGCGATTAGCCCAACAAGTGAATGGATAAGTTTTGATGGTACAACCTTTATCGACAATGGCGTGTTAAATAGCAATGCAGCCATGACTAATTTAGCGCTTGCGCATAGTACTAATGATCGCCCTCACTATGTTAGATTTGACTCAGAAGTTGGTTTTAAAATCGATGTTTATAACGAGCAACAAACCCTTGCTAACACTATTGAGCTAGGTGCAAATCAACCCGCCAAAATGTTAATTGCCAATGGTGATAACCGTGCAGTTTTAACATCAAGCAGTGCTGACAGCATAGATGTCATCACTTTAAGCCAAATTTCAAGCTCGGTTGAAACACTCGCCTTTAATACCACTTTTGGCAACAGCGCCATAACACAACAAACACTGACACTGTCAAATATTTCTGCGAATTGGCAAGCAACGGCCAGTGCACCTTGGCTGATATTAACACCGCAGAGTGATGACAATGGCGAGAGAATATTAATTGATATTGATGCTAGTTTAATTACTGGTTGGGGCTTAATGACCGCCAGTATCTCGATATACGACCCCGCTAGTGGCACCACAAAAGTGATTACGGTTGACCTGGCTATTGATGCCATAAGGTTAAGTAGTAACTACCCGTCACTGGCTTTTAATAGTTTAGCCACCGAGCAAACACTAGTACATACCCTTGATATTTTAACCAACAGCGAAACTAATATCGCTTGGCAAGCCAGTACTGACGTTAGCTGGTTATCTTTATCAACTGACAGCACCAACAACACACTGACCATCACAGGCACACCCGCCAACATAGCCAGTGACGGCGTTCATAGTGCGGTAATAACCTTATCACCAACTACCGCTGACACCGCATTATTGGGCCGCATTAACGTCACCTTCAATAAAGGCGTCAATGATGCCAATGACCTTGATATCAGTAATATTAGCTTCAATACCTCAGGCCTAGTGCTAGATCCGATGCGACCTTACGTTTATATTGCTCAAGGCGATAAAATTAATACTTATCATGTTATTTCTGGCGCGTTAATTAACACCACAAGGTCACCATTAGTCGATGTCGATTTAACCAACTTAGTGATCCACCCTGACGGTTCAATGTTGTTAGCATCAAATAGCGAAACTTATTTAGATGAAAACGAGCTTGAACAAACTCGGATTAATCATTATCAATTTGACTTAAACAGTTATCAGTTTAGCCAAATAAATAGTGACAAGATCACTATAGAATACCGCCCTCTGATGATCAAGATAATCGCTGGAATACCCCTTGTTATCACACAAACACTGGAGTACGCCGACCTAAATTTAACGCGCCAATATTGGCTTCAAAACAATGCTTATTTCGTTGCAAGCATTGCCCAAGCCAATAGTGCAGATATATTTATGGCCTACAAGCAAGCAACCACCTCACTTGAGCGCTTTGCGCTAAGTTATAACGCTTATGCCAGTGAAACGATATCAGTGACAAATCAGCCGGCCTACATCAATGCAGCCTTCACTAACTTATCGAGCTTTGCCATGAGTCATAACGGTGAGACGATTTATAGCGCTAATAGCACCAGCGAATGGGCAAGTTTTGACGGCACTATCTACACTGACAACGGCCGACTTCAAGGCAATGCTAATGTGCAAACCTTTAACAGCACCACAGATAGCGGTAACAACAGTTACTTCTACCGTTTTGATCCAACCTTAGGTATTACTTATAGTAAATATAACGCGGCTCAGGTTGAACTTTGGTCAGAGGTTATAGCGGATGCTAGCGCTGAAAGTTACTTATTGCCAGCTTACCAACGTGTGCTGATTTATGATGCAGAGACATCAACCTTAAAGTTACGCTCTCACCCTTAGTGGTAAGCTAAAATAGAGTGGTTGCTTTTACTGACACATAAGTTGACAAACGATGAACAAATAAAAAACCGCATTTATGCGATTTTTTTATGCTTTACATAATAATTTAGTGTTCAAGTTAGCATCAAGATCAGCTGTAAAATCATCGGTGATAAAATAAATTCGGAGCATTTTTATTTATAACTCTGCCTAGGGATAGGTATAACTTTCCTCTTTGTGTTGAGCAATTTTTCTCACGCTTAAGACTGCGTTAAGATTTGTCATAGATACTTGCTTTAATCAAATCCTAATGGATTCATTGAAAGGAAGTATCATGGAAAAGCTGTTTCAAGTATTACGCTCGCGCGCTGATTTTTTTCCTCATCAAGCGGCTTTAATTACCGATGCGGGTGATCATCAAGACATCATTTCTAATCAGCAATTATGGCAAAAAATAGCGAGTGTAGCCGCGGTTTTTACCCAAGCAAAAGTACAGTGCCTTGGGCTGTATATGGATAACTGCTCAGAGTGGATTATCTGTGATTTGGCTGCCGCTAGCTTAGGCGTTACCTTGGTGCCCATTCCACTATTTTTTACGCCTGCACAAGTTGGACATTTAGCGAAAAGCGCACAACTAGACGCCATTATAACCAAGCAAGCTTTAACACTGGCGCTTAGCACTAACGAGCACTTACATTTTGCTGTTGCGAATAACGCCGCACCTAAGCTTTTACCACTTACTGACACCCTGCTATTGCCTCTATCGGACGATTACCGCATTGAACGTAAAATTCATGCGATTAACGATATTAATGCCGTGACTAAAATTACTTATACCTCAGGCTCTACCGGAGAGCCTAAAGGGGTTTGTTTATCCAGTGCGAACATTGCGGCGGTGTGCGAAGGCATTGAAGCTTCAATGGTTAAAATGCCCATATCAGATCATTTATGCGTTATGCCGTTAGCGACATTATTAGAGAATATTGCTGGGGTATATATTTGCTTACTACGAGGTGGAGCAGTAATAACCGCGCCATTAGCCACGCTAGGCTTTGTGTCTAATGTTGAATTCGATATTGAAAAATTAGTCAATAAAATTGCTTTGCATCAGGTTGGCAGCGTTATTTTATTACCACAAATATTAAAATATTTAGTGCATGCAGCAAATACAGAAGTTTTAGCTCAATGCGCCAGCTTACAGTTTATCGCGCTAGGCGGAGGCAAAACATCACCACTTATTTTGCAACAAGCGATAGCTCTTGGGCTACCTGTTTATGAAGGCTATGGTTTATCAGAATGTTGTTCGGTGGTCAGTCTTAATTTACCCCAACAAAATAAAATAGGCAGTGTTGGTAAGGCACTACCTCATGTGCAGGTCAGTATTGCTGCAGATGGCGAGATCATTATTGATGGTCAGGCAATGCTAGGGTATTTAGGTGAGTTAAAGCCAGTACCTGAACAAATTCATACCGGTGATTTAGGCTATATCGATGCTGATGGCTTCATCTATGTGTCAGGCAGAAAAAAGAACACTATTGTCAGTAGTTTTGGCCGTAATATTTCTCCTGAATGGGTTGAAGCTAGCTTAACGTCGTCATCGACTATTGCGCAAGTAGCGGTTTTTGGCGAAGCTCGTCCTGCTTTGTCAGCGGTAGTGGTTGCCAGTAATAAAAATCCGCTTGCGATACAAAACGCTATTGATGAGTGTAATAAAAGCTTACCCGATTATGCGCAAATTCATCATTGGTTAATAGCTGATGCTCCTTTTAGTACTCAGTCCAATACGCTTACCAGTAACGGACGTATAAAAAGAAAAAATATTGCATTGCTCTATGAAGACAAACTTGCTGCACTTTATTCATAATTTAACCCTATTTATTATCAGGAGATCACTATGACAAACATTATTTTGGCTACCACAAACACAGCGTTAAATGAACTTGAAGTGGTTAACCAAGCCAAACAAAAATTAAATAATAACGGCTGGGTATTACTGCGTGGATTTGATGCTAGCTTGCCAAAATTTAGTGAATTATTAAAACAGTTTTGTCATGAGCTAACCTTTGATCCTGCACGTGAATTTGCTGATAAATCTAGCCAAAAAGTTAATGCGGGTATAGACGCAGTGGGTTTACATATAGAAAATGGTAATACGCCATTTCCACCTAACTTGGTGGCTTTTTATAGTGAAAAAAGCGCTAAACAGGGTTCTCAAACGACCTTGTGCGACGGTGCTGAACTTTATCAAAATATGTCAGCACAGTTACAACAAGCATGGCAACAAACAGTGACTGTTTCACGACGTTTACCTTCCCACCTTTGGCGCCAGTATGTGGTTAATCAACACCCAGAAGTTAACGGTTTAGCTGAGGTAACTGAAAAACATTTAGCTGATTTTATAGCGATTAATCAACATCAAAGAGGGAAAATAAACCCTGATGATAGTTTAGATTACGCATTAGATATTCAGCCTTGTTTACCCATTAAGGGCCTTGCTAATCAAGAAGCGGAGAAAGGAACGTTCACAGCAGAAAGCCAAACTGAGCAATTTGCTTTTGCCAACGCACTGTTAGGTCCGTCTTTTAATTATGAAAAACCAAATTATAGCTTTGCTAATGGTCAGCCAGTGAGTGAAGCATTAATGAAACAAACCGCTGAGCTTGCTGAAAAATATACTCAAGAAATTCAGTGGCAAGATGGCGATATAGTCATTATTAACAATAAACGCGTATTGCATGGTCGCAGAGCTATTACTGGCAACTTAAGCGACAGAGCACTTTTTATTGCTATGGGTTACTAAGCCTTAATTTTTTACAAAACACTGTAAAGAATACGTTAAACAATATTTTACCTAATGCGATAAACCGCATGGACAGAGGCTCTGCAAATGACCAATAAATTCAGCAACACCATGACCAATAATAATATTTTACTCACTGGCGCAACCGGGGGCATTGGACAAGCCTTTAGCCAACTATTGTTTAGCTCTGGTGCTAACTTGGTTTTAGTCGGTCGAAATCAAGTGAAACTAACGCAATTAAAAGCTGAATTATTGGCTTCAAATCCAGAGGCCAAAAACTCAGTGCTTACCTTTGTGGTAGATATTTTACAGCCAGCACAACGTGCTCACCTAATTGCACAATTAGCCTTATTGCCGTTTGAAGTTAATTTATTGATCAACAATGCTGGGGTAAGTCAATTTAAGTTATTTGAACAAGCTAGCGAAAGTGAAATAAGTCATATTATGACGACTAACACTATCGCCCCTATGCAACTAACCCAAGCGTTATTGCCCTTACTTAAACAGTGTGACAAGGCACAAATAATCAATATTGGCTCTACTTATGGCAGCATAGGTTTTCCTGGCTATACGGCTTATTGTGCCAGTAAATTTGCTTTAAGAGGCTTTAGCCAAACCTTATCAAGAGAACTAGCCGATAGTAATATTCGGGTTAAATATCTTGCACCACGCGCCACTCAAACGAGCTTAAATAGTAGTGAGGTAGAGAAATTAAATGCTGAACTGAATAGCACTGTCGATTCAGCCGAAACTGTGGCTAAAGCATTACTCACCTTGATCATGCAATCAAGTGAAGAACGCTACATAGGTTGGCCAGAAAAGATTTTTGTTCGAATCAACCAATTATTTCCCTCACTAGTTAGTCAATCAATTATAAAACAATTACCTATTATAAAAAAATATGCCAATAGTAGTTCAGTGTGATTTTTTCTATAACTTTACCCTTAATGTAGCCGTCGAATAAAGTGGCTTGATGTGATAGCCAATTTCTGACGAGACACATAAAATCTGTAGGCTGCTAATTGATGCTCTCGTCAATAATCAATGATAGTTTGACCGCTAGCTTGTTGTTCATTAAGAATAGTTCGCCATGGCTCTTGGCTTCGAGTTATTTTCATAAATTACTCCAATAATTGTTTGAAGTAATTTAACTTGAATGTAACTTATTGTTTAGATGAACTTTGCCGGACACTTACCATTGTTCTGATCACCAAATACCATAAATGTTCACTAATTTTTCAACTGTTTTTATGGTTTATAAATTATTTTTTTGGATACCTCAGTCACTGATCCTATTGATTATATTGTTAAATATCTGGAAAATTATCCTGAGGTATCTGACATATTTGTTTGATCATAAAACAGTGCAGCTAGATTTTACCGACTCAGTATCGTTATGCTGGCTAAGGGGTAAAACTAAAGTGAAGCAAGTACCAATATTTTCAGTGCTTTCTACCGATAAACTTCCTCCATGTTGTTGAATAATTTCATAACTGAGCGATAAGCCAAGTCCGGTGCCTTCGCCCGCTTCTTTAGTAGTAAAAAATGGTTCAAATATTTTAGTTAGATGACCTGATGCAATACCTTGGCCATTATCATAAATTTTGAGCACACAATGACTATCAATAATAGCGCTACAAATGCGGATATGACCAAAATAATCATCACCTTTGCTTGGTGAATTAGCTTTTATGGCTTGACTAGCATTAACCAATAAATTCATTATCACCTGATTAATTTTGGAGGGAAAACAAAATACTTCAGGATTATCTCTAAATACTAATTCAAAATGAGTAACATCCTTATATTCGGTTTTAACCAATTCAACCGTACCTTCTATGCATTGATTAATGGGCATGATCTCCATTTCATTTTTATCTGAGCGAGAAAACACACTTAATCCACTGACGATTTTTTTGATCCGCTGCGCACCTTCACTAATAATATCGAGATGGTCATGTAAAGAGATGAATTTCTTCTCAAACGCGGTAAGTACTTCCTCATCGGCATCGTCGCCAGCTAAATCATATATAAATTTTTTAAAGCGGATTAAATCAACATCCATATTTTGACAGCTACCATAAACAAAATTGGTAGGGTTGTTAATTTCGTGGGCAATGCCTGCGCTGAGTGTACCTAAAGAGGACATTTTCTCTTGAATGGCAATGGTTTTTTGCGCGTTTTTGAGCTCCGCTGTTCGTTCATCAACCGCTTGCTCTAGGTCAATGCTACGTTGTGTTAATGTTTTTGTTTGTTGTTGAGTACGATACCGTATAAAGCTAAAAATGAGTAAACTAAAAATTAAGATAAAAATGCTTTTAGCCCATAAAGTCCAATACCAAGGTGCTAGGACAATAACTTTAATTTTTGCACCCTCTTCATTCCAAAAGCCATGATTATTGCTACCTTTGACTTTAAATATATATTCGCCCACGGGAATATTACTGTAATTAGCATGCCGGCGTTTTGCATTGGTCGGTATCCATTCTTTGTCAAAGCCCTCCAGCATATATAGATATTTATTTTTTAATGGCGCGGAATAAGCCAGAGCGGAAAAATCAAAAGCAAAATTATTTTGTTGATGATTTAGCGTAATGCTGTTAGTAAAATTAATATTTTTAGTCAGTAAATTGTACTGCTTTTTATCTTGTTTAGATGGCTGAATTTCGTCTTCATGCATAATATTAACTGCTTTGTTATTTACATAAAGTCGAGTTAATACGACTTCGGGGATACGGGTATTTAACTTAATATCTTTGGGTGAAAAATAGACAACACCTTCTGGACCACAATAATATATATCACCATTTTTAGCTTGATCTGCACAGTTTATCCATTGTTTTACACTTGATATACCATCTATAGAGGTGAAATTATAAAAACGTTCACGGTCAATATAAAATACTGAAATTCCAAATTCGGTATGTAACCACAAGCGATTATTATCATTTAAGTCTGCATGAGAAGCTCTAATATTATTGTTATTCAATCCGTGTCGATGATCATAAATCTCACCAACAAAGCTCAACTCACCACTTTTAGTCGTAACTAAACTTCCCTTAAGCAGACCTGTTGTTAAGGTTGATAGCCAAATAGCACCATCCTCTGTTTCTGTAATAGAAGTGATTGAGGTGAAATATTTTTTTTCACCATTTTTCAATCGTATTTTTACGTTTTCAAAACTTAATTTTTGAGCTTTATTTTGCTCGCTTTCTGTCTCAGTTAAATAAAACAAACGACCATCGCCGCTACCAATTAATAAATGCTGCTTTGTTTCAACAATGGCGTTTATATATACTGAAAGTATTGTTTGAGCATTATTATCCCGTATTGGCACCCGAAAAAAGTCGTCTTTAAGATCATCATATAAATTAACTCCCGCCTGATTACCTACCCATATACGCTGATTTGAATCTTCAATAATAACGCGATTACGCCAGTTGCTACTTAGACTATTTGGCTTTTCTTTATCATATTTATAATGAGATTTTTGCTGTTTATTTGAAGATACTTTATAGACGCCATTATTAAATAACCCTAGCCAAATACGCCCTTGAGAGTCTTCTTTAAAGCCGACTACACCCCCTTCATCTAAATAAAACACACTTCTTTTTTTCGGTTCGGTATTTTTATCTAAAAGTTGATAATTAATAAAGCAATAGGGTGCACAGCTCTTTGAATTTGCTAATATTGACTCGTTACTTTTATTTTTACTGTTTTTATCTTTAAATTCCTTAGACAACCCGGTAGCAATACCACTGAGCCATAAATTTTGTTGATTATCAAAATCTGCCGTAACCACTACTTTACTTTGCAACATGTTTTTATTATCAGCATTAATAGGGATGGTTTTGAACCAGGTGCTATTAGTGTTAACTGTTTGAATAGTAAATGGAATAGATAGATACAAAACACCTTGTTGATTAATGAAAATGTTATAAATCAGATTTGTAGCTAAGCTTTTCGGAACTTCTGCGTTGTGTTGATACAAATAAAAAACTTGCTGCGTTGCACTGAATAAGCCTAATCCTGATTTAGTCGCAAACCAAATATCACCATTATTAGCTTGCTTAATGTCTTCGATATTACGAAGAGCATGATTAATAAATCTTGGCTTAACACTGTTATCATTTGCTAAATTCAATAATCCTTTTGACATATTAGTAATATTTACACTAAATATTCCTTGATCACTCGTACCTATCCATAATGTTTGCTCACTATCAGCCAATAAACTTAATACACTAATCGATTTTGAGTTATTTAAAGGCAACTTTAACTCTTTGAAAAGTGAATTTATTTTATTCAAAGGCAAAGTAGCACTGTTCAGCTGAGAAATATTGACAAAATGTAACCCTAGATCACTACCCACCCAAAGATTTTGTTGTTTATCAACGACAAGACGGTTAACAACACTGTTAGTAAATGGTGCATTAGTAAATGATAGTATTTCAAAGTCATCTGTTGTTGCTGCTATACTTTCTCTTTTAGGGGTAATTTGAGTGAGTCCATCATCACTGCCAACCCAAATATGATTAAATTTATCTTCGACAATAGTTTCTATAGCATTGCCCGCAAATTCATAAGCAACTTTATTATGATTAGCCGTAGACGAAGAGAAGTGAATAAACTTTTCAGTAACGGGATCAAAACGTGATACACCTGCATGCTTATAACCTAACCAAATATAGCCCTGACTGTCTAAAAATAAGGTATTGATTGCATTGCTTAATATTGAGTTTTGTTTTTCATTCTGGATATAATGTTGCAGATCAATACCATCAAACTTATAAAACCCACTATCTGATGCTATCCATAACATGCCCTGTTTATCTTCAATAAAATCCATTGCCACAATGTTTTCATCGCTGAGCATGTCTTGAAATTTCAATTGAGGCTTTAGATTATATCCATAAGCCATTGAATTACCGATAAACAAAAAGTAAAACAAGACAAAAGCAACAGAGGATATGAAGAAAGAACCTGTCAATATTCTGCGTTGAATATTGACAGGTTTATGAATAGAAAAAGTGTTCAAATATGGAGGTGATAGCATAACTAAACAAGGCTCTCGGCTGGTTTACATTACTTAATGGATAAAGTGATATTACTGACTAAATTAATCATGCTATTTTGAGTTAATAGTTCATCTGGATCTAGTAGCTTGGTGATCTCTTTCTCAGTAATATTATCGTTTACATGACTCAGTCCAACCCATGCATCTCTGCCATTATTTTTAGCTAGATAAAGTGCTTTATCCGCAAGTTTCAGTACCTGTTGCCAACTTAACGCATTGGGTTGTTCGATAATATAAGGGTATTGAACATAACCTATTGAACAAGTTTCAGTAAAACTTGTGTCTGAATTAACAACAAATACATGTTGCTTAATGGTTTTACGTAATCGCTCGGCTAGTATTGGTGCATCCGTTTGATTTATCTCTCTAACTACAATTAAAAACTCTTCTCCGCCCCAGCGTATAAATATGTCGGAACTACGAAATACAGTTTCTAGTAAGGGTTTAATGTTTTTAAGAACTTCATCTCCCAATTCGTGGCCATATGTATCATTCACTGATTTAAAATTATCTAAATCGATCATAAAAAAGGTGAGTTGTTCATTATGAGGCAAGGGTTTTGTGGTATCTTTTTGCCAATTTTGAAACGCTTCTAAAGATTGGGCGACGTTAGCATCAATATGTTTATCTAAATAGCGACGATTATTTAATTGGGTTAATGGATCGATTAAGCTAATATCTTCTAGCTTTTTATACGCTTGTTCAAGTTCGATATTTTTATCAGCAAGCTCTTTGGTTCTTTCTGCTACCGTGTACTCAAGCGATAATAAATGCGCATCATGCTTTTGTTGTAACTCAAAGTTTTCAAGTGCACGCTCTATAGTCCATAGAAAATCGGCGCGTTCAAAGGGTTTAATAATAAATTTATAAATATTAGCTTTATTGATAGACCCGATGAAAGATTCGACGTCGGTATAACCACTAACAATAATTCGCACAGATTTAGGAATGATTTTAGCTAAGTGACTTATCAATTCAACTCCACTCATGTGTGGCATACGCTGATCGCTGATCACCATACTGATGTCTTCAGGATTAGGATGTTTCTGAACAAGCTCAATCGCTTCAGCCCCATTGCTAGCCTCTAAAACAATAAATTCATATTGAAGAATAGAAGTAATCACTTTACGGTTTTCAACTTCGTCATCAACGACTAAAATGGCATGTTTTTTTATTGCTTGCTCTTGCGCTTGAATACTACGAAGCTTTTGAGTGTTAAATAATTGCAAAAAATTCTTCTTATTTATCAGACTACAAGGAGTAAAGGGGGATACTCATTTTTAAACTGAGAAGCTATGAATATATTTGATAGCCTAACATAGCAAATTTTAAACTCATTCCCAATAATATTTGTAACCTTATTGATTTTAAATAGCAGAAAACAACCTAGAGCCCCAAAATAATAAAGAACGCAATCACAGCCTAGTCAACAAGCATTAAGTGATGGGCATATCATAACCATTTGGTTTGAAAATAATAAATTCTGCCCTCACGGGGATTAGAAGAGATAAATACAGTTAAATGTTTCGTCCAGCTCAAATTTCAGGCAATGCCACTGAGTACTGGTTGTGCAGGTAGCTTGCAATGTGTGTGATACTGAACTAATTAGACGCTAGTGTGTAAATGGTACAGGGATAGTGGCGAAATATAGTGTAGATATGTCAAATGATTTGCTCTCAAATAAAATTATTTCAATTTTATCCAAATTTCCCCTTAAACCGACTAAATTATGGCTTATTTGTCCAAGTAGACAAACCATTACTCCGACAGTTCTATTACTTAGGGAACATTTGAAAATTAAGTGTGCTGAGATATCTAGTCAACTTATTGATAAAGAGATGGTAACTAAGGAAGATGTTGATTAGCGGAGTTAGCTTAGTGTGTAAATGTTATGCTCTGAATATGACATATCAACAAAATGCGCTGAAATATAATCAATAAACTTTCTAACCTTTGGCACTAGTGGTTGAGACCATGTGGCATTAGTTAACTGAGGAAGGTTTAGCTTAACTACTACTGACTTTCGTTCTAGGCACTGAGTATTTGAAACATTTGCGTATGCTTATTTCAGTTAACCTGATGTTAACCTGATGTTAACCTGATGTTAACCTGATGTTAATAATGCCAGACAATAGATATAGTTCGTTATGGTAAAAATTGCATTGCTAGTGCAACTATAAATGTCTTCTTTTAGCGATCAGTTGACCTTAAAAGTAGGTACTAGCTAATGTCTTCTTGACACATTTTTGACATAAAGGTGAGCACTGATAAATTTTAATAATGTAAACTTTCTTAGAATGATTGCTAAGGGCAATAGCTGCCACTTTGCTGACCTTAGCATTTTAGAATTTATACTGAAAATTTTTGTATGCTTTGCCCTACAGCGGACACGGCTTAACAACCAAAGGATACTTAATCATATAGTGATGGTTTACTTAAAATTTGCTAATTACCAGAAACAAAAAAAACACCAATCATGACAATTAGTGTTTTGTAAGCATAAAATAAACTAATTTTTTAAGATTGTTTCTTAAATCGACGTGATGCTAAGCCAATCATTCCTAATGCAAAAATAGCGAGTGTTGATGGTTCTGGAACCTTAGTACCAAAAAATTCAATCTCGCCTAATTGATGTTGAACACCGTTGTTTACCACAGAAGACGATTGATAACGGAAAATACTGTATGACGTATTAACATTATAGTCATCATCGTTTGAGAATTTAACCACTTGATGACGGTCATTCCAAATAGAAGTACCAGTTACATCATAAGAATATAGAGCTGTGTAATTAACACCGTCATTTGAACCTAATACACTCCACTGATCTGAATCTCTGTACGATGCATCATTTGCTGAAGATAGTGTAAACATATCGAGAATATAACGGTCGCTACCGAAGTTGGCTTCTACCCATACGTCACCAGCATCACAACACCATTTACCATTTCCTCCTGACAATATGTTATCAAATACATTAAATGCGTATTCACCACCGCCAAAACCAGACTCTATACTTGAACGAAAGGTTGCATTGTAATTGACATTCGAATCCGCTAAACCATCATTTTCTGGATCAGTTAAATCTCCACCAATTAATGCCTTAGTATCTGTACCAAGAATTAAACTTGCATTTGCATTTAAAGCTAATAAAGGTAATAAAGGTAATAAAGGTAAAGCAATCAATACTACGAGATGAAAAAATTTAAATTTCATTTGATATTCCTTTTAATCCTTTCACAATAAACTTGAAAGGTAATTGTTAAAAGTGAAATTTCATCACTTTGTCCTACCCGACTTACGCAAAAATCACACCAATAAAATAATACTCAATATTTTCAATGTAATAAAAAAATAAGACACGATATCCATATGCTGATTGTAAAATTATTTGACACAAAAGTCATCCATTCGTTACTTTTATTGCATAATATTAACAAGTGCACATTTTGGTTGGTTTACGATAATAATAGTATGAGATGACTGAATTCAACTTTAGACAATAGATAAATTAGCGAACATTCAGGTTTAAACTATCTAAAATACCCATTGCAGTAGTGTCATTAATTTAAACTCTGTGCTGCATATGCTGAAAAAAACAACATATGCAGCACAGTTCAACTGACTAGTAACCCTTTGGTCTAAACTACACATTATCAACTATCGGACCATAAAGCAGACGTTAGAAAAAAACTACCTACTCATGCCGCCAATGCGCACCAAAGGAACATTAGCACTAACAAATATTAGTGCCGATAAATGAAGTCACTTGGGAGATTGGGTTTAATCGTCACTTATGCCACAAAGCAGACATTAGCTATAGAAACTAATCAAGCAAGGTGGACTAGTTTTTGTATCAATAACGGTCCAATCACCGGGCCAGCTAAGTTGCGCGTGCATTGGCTTGTTATGCGCAATCGGGCTACACGCACGAAAACATATTATCTGAGCTCCCCAGTGGCAAACCAATGTGCACATTCGGGGCCAAGCTCCGATTCCGCACACTGCTCATAATTCATAATCTGTTCAGCAGAAAGCGCATCACGCCACCGACCATTCGTGCCTTTGTGAATAAAGGTTTCTGCGCCCCCTTCCCAGAACGCCCCTCCAAGAGGAACACTCTTTGTGGCATTGGCCTTCATATAGTCGAAACTACAATGCTTTAATATATTCTCCCACTTCGATTCTTCGATGGGTGTGCCAATGAATTTTGCAATGCGGCGAATTTCTCCAGGCATGTCTGACTTCAAATTTGCAAAATGCACCATGTGCACGTTCGGCAAATTCCGAATAGCCCACCAAGTGCGGGCATTATCCCAGAGCGACCAAAATGGAAAGCCGTCTTTTTCCAGCCAATTGTCGAAATACTGAGAGATCGACGAGTATGGTGGCTCGATTCCTGAGCCAATTCTGCCTGGCGTATTGTTAAGAGCGTCGTACCATGCTGCGTTAGCATTAAGATGATGATTGTAAAGACTCCAAACAATATCACGCCCGTCTCGACCGATGTAGATGTACTTCACTCTTTCCGAAAAGACCAGGGCATCCACAGGCAAGTGAGTTTTTACGAATCGACGATGCGTCTGCGCCTCGACCGCAGGCAACTTGACTTCTTTCGGAGGAACTCGCAAGTCCATCCAGGGCGACATTTCAGCAACTTCCAAGCCTTCCTCACCTGAAAACAGGAGCTGGGACACAATTTGCTGCATCCAAGTCGTCCCGGATTTGGCATAGGTCGAAATGACAATATCGTCGTCACGGAATACAAAATCATTCCAGATTGTCGAATCAAAATGATGGTTGTGAAACTCTCTTTTCTTCACAGGAAACACTACTTCATTCATTAGGTCATATCCTTATCTACAAGTTGCAACGTTCCCAGTAACCGGCGCGTCAGGATTGACTGGCGGTTAGGCCTCACTTTTGCACGGCGAGGCGGATATCCTGCTCCCAGTTAGACCAAGAGATTTTGGAACGGTCATTCGCTGGCGATTCCGGCCAACTTATCGCTTGGGCTTTAGTGAGCAATTCAAGCCATGCTGTTTTTGAATTAAGTTGATGACTTGGGCGCCCAAAGACGACAACTGACGGGTCCTCAAGGATTACGACTGGCTGAATTGGACGATGTAAACATAGCCAAGCCGTCTGACTGTCTCGATAATTCGGAGGCATAAACCAAAGTTCTAACGATTCCTTTGCGAGAGTTGTTGATACTGTCTCTCCCGAGAGAGACGTCCATACAACTTGGACGGGCTCTGGCCCGATAACTATGATTTTTGTACCTTTCTGCCCCCTATAGTCGTTGCAGAAGTGATGGCCATACGGTACGGCATCCAATTGCCGATCTATGACCGTCCAGCCTTGAGGAAGGGCTTTTTCGAATCCATAAATTGCTTGATCCACGGCGACACGATCTGTTTGAGCCGCTGTTATCGAGCTGACGGTCGCAAGGACAATCAATAGGATGATTTGTAAGCGATATGTGATCATTGAGTGATTCCAACGCCTGGCTAATAGGTTGGTGTAATTAACATAACTAATCTCGACGGATTTATTTTTATCTATCAGGGCTTTTTTCTTGGTTAGGCCACTGAGAGAAAGCAAGGAAATATAGCAGTAACAGATTTACAAGTGGCACCACCATGAGCAGACTTAACCACTTTGAGTAGCCAGCCTTATAGAAAATAAACCAGAACGGCAAGATCATTACAAACGCCATTACCAACATCATTAAAGAGCCAAATGGCCACATCCCGCTACCAAACATTGATTCGTGCATATTCATATTTCTCCTTGTAATTGAACCACCTAACAACAGCTTATTATGTATACGTCTCAGTATCACACACACCATAAGTAACATTAAATTAACATCAATATCTCATACTTTCAAAGTATTAGAAACTAGTAATGCTAAATCACATGTTATTAGGGCGTGTTATTAAGACCTCTCAGTAACACACCCCGAAAAATCATACTGACTTCCATACAAAAGGGCATTACATCGCTTACGCTAGTAGTTAATTCATTAGAAAATATAGGGCAAGATTTTTAGCTGGAATGTCAGGAACGCACTTTTCAGACCAAAATTTATACCTATTTGCTCTAAACATAAAATATAAAGTACTTAGTCCGCTTTTGCAAAGCAGAGCATTTACTATGATCAATTCACGTCTAAATTAGATTGGCGTTGTGGCATTAGTGATCGTTAAAGCCAATACGCTGATAACCGCGGTGTCAGATTAGTTGCTGGTAGATAAACTAGAGCTAACGTCAGCTTTAGTATTAAAACGCTCTATTCTGAGGTCGAATTTTCGACTAGGAAAGGGTCTGTTCTGTGATAACTAAGCTCGTCTAAACGCCAGTAAACGGCTATCTATGTTATGCAATAAATTACTGGAATATTATTGCAAGTTTCCAACTATAGTTAATTTCGACAAATATGCGAGGGCGAGCTAATTAATCACTATGATAGATAATTAATTATTTCGTTTCCAACTTTGTTTATAAAAGCCCATTTAAGCTTAACGGCATAAGTAGACTTACATTGAAAAATTTTTCTAGCTTTATTGGGCTTCTACATTTAATACAAACTATCATTTTGCGATACATTAATACGCGCTGACTTAGCAAAAGATCAAGCATGACTATTAATATTGGAGCGTTTCGCGATACCTCAAAAGTTCATTGACTAATAAGCTGGTAAGCCATTACTTTGCAACTTATGAGATGCTGAGGAGTCGCCATGGCATCAGCGCCTATCACTTATCTTGTAGACAAAAACAGCTTGAAACCATTATCTTTCAAGCTGTTAAAATCATGCTTAACGATTAAACTTAATGTTTCGCTATACTTTTATTCACTTTGGCAAGTAAAACTAACACCTCTTGCTGTCTAAATTTATCAGCACTGGCTCGGTTAACTCGCTGTGGAGCCGCTTGTGCTAATAATAGGTGCTCTTTTGCTTTTTCATACTGGTCTTGCTCAAGATAAAATTCAGCTAAGAAATAGTTAATATCAATACCCGTAGGATTCATTTTTACAGCGGCTTTAAGATGTTGTTCAGATTTGTCGTCATCACCAAAACTCAGTGGCCAGCCAGGTACTTTAAGGTAAAGAATACCTAAACTGGTGTGCGCAGAGCCTTGTAAAGCAGTTTCATCCAGAGATAAAGCTTTTTCAAAAGCACTTTTAGCATCATCAGCTAAAGAAAGTGCTCCCAAGCCACCTTTTGCCCCCGCAAAACTAGATTGTACAATACCATGCCAAATCCAAGCTTCGGCATGGTCAGGGAATTCAACCGTTAGTTTTTTTGATGCTTGCTGTAACTCGGTAAAATCGTTTTTTTGTTCCTTTTGAGTTTTAACATAATTAGCTTCTACCCACTGTTGCTGTATGGCGAGTAGTGCGTCATCAAAATTAAGCTCGCTGATATTATTCGCGTAAACATTGCTTACAAGGCAACAAAGGAGTGTAAATAATGTAAATTTTTTCATGGTAATACCTTTTTATTAATCATATAAATTAAAAGTTTTTTAACCTAGTTGCTGACATGTTTGGGCAATTTGTTTATCAAGTGATTTAAACATTGCTTGATACATCGGCAGTCGGTCTATCAAAGCAATAACATCGGATAACGACACCGCAATAACCTTTGGATTAGTGGCATAATAACTGCCCCAATCATCAGTCGATGTTTGAATTTTATTCTGATAAGCATCACTAAGGTGAGTGCAATGCACACCTGATTTAACCATTAAATTAACCACCTTTTCTGTACCTGAAAACACCATGTACTTATAGTTTAGATAAAACAAAGAAACGGCTGTGATCATAAATAACGGCAGAGTAAACCTTTGATTGTTACTAAAAAGATGGCCTATTTCGACAATATCTTTTCTGTCGATATTATTTTTTACAAACACAGCTTGTTGCTCAATGGCACCCGAAAGATATTGCTCAATAAATAAATCGTCTTGACCACTACGAATGCCTAAAGCCGCTTTATAAGTACCATTACACAGAGCCAACAAATGGGGCATGGTCACTGAAACTTTCGCCTGATAACTCTTGAGAAAACCTTGTTTGATAAATTGCTCAATTTCGCTTCTTTGCTTACTGCCCAATGCAGCAACTTGAATATCAAAATTGAACTTTTGCTTAACGAGTGTTTGCTTAACAAGTGAGTTGTTACTTGGTGAGTATGGCTTTGGCGTAGTCTTATTTAACAACGGCTCAGGCGATGTCAAATTAACTGAATAATTTTGATATTTTTCAGTTGAAGTTATCTCGTGTACTTGATGGCTTGAAATTGTGTTTAACATTATAACTATCTCCTGAAAAGTTCATAATGTCATTCTATTACTCAAATCTTAAAGCAAGCTTAAGTAAGCTAAAATTATGTTAAGAAATCATCTTATTTTTCACTTTCATGTTTGAGCAACTTAAGTACAAAAGTTAAGTTCGATAAGGCGTTAGTGATGCAAAGATTATGATCATTGAGTAATGACCATGTACCCGCGATATACTCTACATACTGTAAATTCTGCACATAAAAAAAGGGCCATTAAAAAGCCCTTATAGGTAAATAATCTATAGTCGGTTAGCTGAGTTCAGTTTTTTCGACCTTTGTATTCACAGCGCCGATGATGATAACTCACCTATTACTTTGACTCAGTAAACTATTACTTTAAGTCAGCAACCAAGGTTTTCAGCCACTTCTCTTCAGAAATAAATGCCCAAGACAAATGCTGATATTTTTCACCCATACCTTCGTTAAGTATTTGCTGTTCAGATTTTCCTGCAGCAAGTGCCGCAGACACTTTATTAATACTAAACTCCATCATTGTCGCAAAGGCTAGCATATGGCTTTTGTCGGTTAACTTACCATGACCTGGAATAATCACTACATCGTCAGGTGTGTTTTTTAGCATGTACTTAACGTTGGCTAAATAGCCTTTAACACTACCACCACTTTCTAAGTCGATATAAGGAAAGCCCACTTCAAAAAATAAGTCTCCGGTATGTAATACGTTCGCTTTTTTAAAGTAAACATAGGTATCGCCATCAGTATGGCCGCTAGGTAAATGTGTTAGCTGAATTTCTTCGTCAGCTAAATAAATAGTAATACCATCTTTGTAGGTTACCACCGGCAAACTTTCTACTTCATGGTCGGCTTTGCTGCTCAACCGGCTGCGAACATTCTCATGGGCAAAAATTGGCGCTTTATGTGAAAAAAACTGATTACTGCCAGTATGGTCGCCGTGATAATGCGTATTGATGATATATTTAAGTGCTTTATCCTCAATGCCTTTCATTGCCGCTTCAATTTTCTCAGCTAATGGGGCAAATTTATCATCAACTAATAGCAAACCTTGCTCTGTGCCTAACACACCAATATTACCACCTGGGCCTTGCAACATATAAACACCGCCTGCAGCGGGTTGCACAGTTATATCGGCATCGGCCATTTCTTGCGCATGCAATGAAACACTCAATAATGTACTCACGACTGCACTCACTAAAACGCTAAAAAGTGTAGTTGGTGGCACTAAAAGTTTTTTTAACATAATTTTCCGCCATTGTTAATATGATTAAGACTTGAGTATTCAAAGCATAGGTTAAATCCTATTAATAGCTTTAACCTTCTATCATTCAATTGCCGTTGGTATTGATATTCGCATTAGTTGATATGGATTATTTTACTCCCTTTGACCGTACTTAGATCACTTTGCCCTAGCATTATGATGTTAAAGGCAATAAAACCCAAAACACCAAGTTATCAAAAATATAATACTAATATAAGCTAAAATAAAGCTAACTGACTTTGCTTATCATGACTATGCTGCTCAGTAAAACCCAATGACAAGCCTATCAAGCGAACTTTTCGATTATTAGCTCGGGTCATAGCTTTTTGTAGTAACGTAATAAAAACAGCTTCAAGACAAGCTGTTGATTGAATATCAACCGTTGTTTGCTGAAAGTCAGCAAACTTAATTTTTACTGTTTGTTTGCTAATTTCACGATCGGCATACTTGGCTAAGCGCAGTTGTAGTTTACTAAATAAACTTATTAATATCGTCTGACATTGTTCAATAGAATCAATATCTTCTGCCAGAGTGGTTTCAATTGCCAGTGATTTTCTAATCCGTGACGTTTCAAGTGCTCTGTCATCTATACCAAAGCTACGTTGGTATAGAACCTTGGCGAATTTACCCACTATAGTGTGTAGTTTTGCTACCGAACTCGCTCTTACATCGGCGCAGCTTTCAAAACCAAAAACTTTTAGCTTTTCACTGGTTTTTGGCCCAATGCCTGGGATTTTTTTCAGCGCTAAATTAGCCACAAAAGCACTGACATTTTCTGGCGTAACTACACATTGGCCATTGGGCTTATTTTCATCGCTAGCAATTTTAGCTAGAAACTTATTGGGCGCAATACCAGCCGACGCGGTGAGATTAAGCTCGTTATAAATATCACGGCGTATTTGTTCGGCAATTAAGGTAGCGCTACCATAAAATAACGGCGAATCAGTCACATCAAGATACGCTTCATCTAACGACAAAGGTTCAATTAAACCAGTATAGCGGTGTAATATGGCGCTAATTTGTTGCGATACTTGCTGATAAACTGACATACGGCCATTAACAATAATCAGTTCAGGGCAAAGGGCTTTCGCCCTTGCGTTTGGCATAGCGGAGCGCACACCAAACTCTCTCGCCTTATAGTTACAAGTACACAACACACCACGCGGCCCATTGCCACCAACAGCAATAGGCACATGGCGCCACTGGGGATTATCACGCATTTCAACAGCAGCGTAAAAGCAATCCATATCGATATGAATTATCTTTTTTTGCGGTGGCTTATCTTTAAACATTCAGCATGCCATATAAATAAATTGATGTAAGATATAACAATACAGACCATAGCTGTATATAAATACAGTTACTTTACCATTTATTAAGCTAGCGTCAATATAGTAAAATCAAACAATGAAGAAATGGCTTAAGTTATCAATATAAATCATTATAAGATGTTGAATGCTAGTGGCCGTAGGCCGTAGTGCAAAGCATCAATTTTCCTCAAAGGATTGTTAAAATGAAGACTGAGTTAAAGAGTAATTGAATAGAGCCAAGCCCCTTTTCTGGTTACTCATTGAAGTGATTAGTTACTATATTAAGCGGCAAACTAGCTAAGGTTAAATACGCTTTAGGCGTAATAACAATAACTAGTTCGAAATCATATATTTTCAGTTAAGCTAAACTGAAAATATATTAACCATTAACCATTAACCATTAACCATTAACCATTAATCAGAAAGTGTACGCCAATACTTGCCGCGTAACCTAAAGCAATAGCCCAACTCCACTTTAAGTGACCCATAAAAGAATACATACCTTTGGTCTGCCCCATTAACGCCACACCTGCCGCTGAGCCAATTGACAGCAAACTGCCGCCAACCCCTGCGGTCATGGTAACTAATAACCATTGCTGAAGATCCATCACTGGGTTCATACTTAACACCGCAAACACTACCGGAATGTTATCAACAATGGCTGATAATACACCTACGGCAATATTGGCATAAGTTGGGCTCCAGTTACTGTACAAGGCCTCTGAAACTAAACTTAAATAGCCCATAAAGCCTAAACCACCCACACACATAACAACGCCGTAAAAGAACAATAAGGTGTCCCACTCTGCCCGTGCAATTTTGTCAAAAATATCAAAAGGTATAATATTGCCAAGCTTTTTTAATGCCTCTGCATCGTTTTCAGCTTCGGCTTTATTACGTTTTTTATCTAAAGAGCGCGGTAGGCTCATACGTAAATAAAAACCAAAGAATTTTAAGTAACCTAATCCCATCATCATACCTAACACGGGTGGCATATTAACCACACTATGGCATAACACGGCTGTTGCAATGGTCAGCACAAAAAGTGCGATAATTCTTTTTGCTCCTCGTTTTATTTGAAAAGTTTCACTGACTACTGCCGTCGACTTTTCATTGGAAATGAAAAAGCTCATGATGATGGCGGGTACTGCAAAATTGACGACTGAGGGAATAAACAAGACAATAAATTGTTCAAACTTAACCAGCCCTGACTGCCAAATCATTAAAGTAGTAATGTCGCCAAACGGACTAAATACACCACCCGCATTAGCCGCAACAACAATATTAATGCAGGCTATATTGATAAACTTTTTATCCTTCGACGCCACTTTTAATATAATGGCACACATCAACATGGCGGTCGTTAAGTTGTTAGCAAATGAAGAAATAGCGAAGGCTAAAATACCCGTTACCCAGAACAACGACCTAAGGCTCAAGCCCTTAGAAACCATCCATAAACGCAAGCCATCGAAAATACCTCTTTCTTCCATAGCGTTAATGTAGGTCATGGCCACAAGAAGAAATAATAATAACTGCGCATATTCAAGTAAGTTATGATTAAAGGCTTCCTCTGCCTCTAAGGGCACTCCATGCTGGGTGTATACCCAGCCAATAATTAACCAAATAACACCGGCGGCAACAAGCACAGGTTTTGATTTTCTTAAGTGGATAACGTCTTCACCAATAACCAGTAGGTAGGCGATTGAGAATAAGATAAGGGCAGTGAAACCAAATATCGAGTTGGTTAAATCAATACTACCGTGACCTGAGGCCCAAGCAGTAACAGGAATACATGAAAGTAACAGAATTAATAATATTTTTTTAAACATAAGTACCTAATGAACTCAATATTGTTCTGGTTATTAGCCTTGACCCATGACTAAAATGGCTCTTTTATTGGCTTGTACTATTTTCAAACTTAACTCGGCTGTTTACTCGCTGTTTAATGTATCAATTTGATCTGATTAAGCGGATAAATTCGCGCTGATAAGTAACGAATAAGGCTCTCTGCTTTGCTAAATCATTTAAATTTTAGCAAAGCAGAGGTATTGCCCACAGTATTATAATCTGTGAAATAACATGTGGCTTATATTATTTTTAAAGTTTTTACTCTAAATCATAATATATCGCAAAATTTTGTCACTTTCCATCGGCATGATAAATAATAAGCTTTAGGTTTAGCTTTTATGTTTGTCCATTAATAAGCGCTAGCTAGTAGTAAAGAATAGGTAAAGGAGAGATAAGTCGTGATATATAAATTTAAAAGTATCCCCTTCATTTTAAAATCACTGTTAATTTTATAAAAGATGCGATAGCTTAGCGCTATTTTTTTCTCACCATAAAGGTTTTTATTTTGCATACGCGAGCACTTTCTCCGCTATATATTTTTATTATTTTATTAACGACAGCACTTTTTTCATGCGCTAGCTCTGCTCATAGTGATGATATTAATCAGGCGACGTTATCGTTAGATAACAGTGAACATTATCAACTTGTTGTTACGGTAGACTTGCTGCATTTACTCAAAAAAAATCTCAACATCTCAGGTGATGACACTAAGGTGATTGGTGTACTCAATCAGCTCTCGTTTGTTGAACAAAAAAAGCTACTCGAACATCTGCAAGTTATTTTGAGCCAGCAAACTAGTCTGCACTTTACTTATATAAATGAGCATAGAAATATTGACGGGAACATAGAACAAAATCTAAAGCACAATATCTCGCCCTTTAAAGGCTTACAATTACAGCATTTAAAGCGAATATTATCTCAACAAGCAGGCTTAACCGAATATAAAGCGCAATTAAACGTAACCGGAGATATTCCACAAGGGGTGGGTGAAGTTGCGGTGCGATTTTCGCCATTATTGGGTGATATTGTACTGAAAGTGATTCGGCCACAGCAAGAAATCATCCGTTCAGCAAGCCTAAGTAACCGTTATAAAATTAGTTTAGCCAACGCCAACTTAGCAGCAAGTAACGCTATAGTGCCTACAAGAATAAAACTTGCCGCTGATTATATTTATCAGGGTTTTGTTCATATACTGCCACTGGGCTTAGATCATATTCTTTTTGTTTTAGCCCTTTTACTTTTTGCTAAACGTCGCTCAACTTTACTATGGCAAGTCTCTGCATTTACCCTAGCGCATACCATTACGCTTGCCTTAAGTATTTACGGTGTTGTAGCCTTGTCTAGCGCAATTGTAGAGCCGCTCATTGCATTATCTATTGTCTATGTAGGCGTTGAGAATATTTACCGAGCGCAAACAAATACTACTAGTTATACACGAATGCCGATAATATTTGCCTTCGGTTTGTTACATGGTTTAGGCTTTGCTTCGGTATTAGGCGATCTGGGATTAGCGCAGAGTCAATATGCCTTGAGTTTGATCTCATTTAACATTGGCGTTGAACTAGGACAACTGACAGTTATTGCCCTCGCTTTTATTTTTTTATATCCCTTGAGGAGTAAAGTTTGGTATCAAAAAAGGTTAGTGCTGTCGCTTAATATTGCGATTGCCGTTATCGCTATCTATTGGCTAATTGAACGACTTATTTAAGCGTTTTAGTTAAGTGATTAGCATGGTAAATGGCAGTAGTTAATGGTTAATAGTTAACTAAGCATCACATTCTTTGACATCGAGCTACAAGGCTCTGCTAATACCAAAGAAGCTTCGATGACTAAAAACAACCATTGCTCAAGTTATACTGCTCAAGCTAAACAGAAAAAGGTGAGCTAAGCTCACCTTTTTCTAAAAATCATCTGACGTAAACTGCAAGTTTTGATAACACAATGCGCTAAAAACTTTACTTACGTCAACAGTCTAAATATTTTTCACACTGATGTCGCCAATGGTTAATGCCGCTACTCGATCACGTTCTTGGCGCTTTTCACAAGGATCATCACAGTTGCATGACTTATCAATACCAACGTTCGCTAGACCACCACAACTACCAGCAAGTGTTTTGTTCTGAAATATATAACCTACTGCCATTGCCATAACAATAACGAGAAAAAAACATAAGGTGATTAAAAAAATAACCATAACGAGTGCCTACCTATTTGATAAAACTTTAATAAGTTGATTATAAAAATAAATTTTAAATAACGGGAATAACGTCAGTAACGTAAATAAAACCCTGAAAACCTACTTGAGGTACTGCATGAATTTTACCGTGCTTTGCTCGACAAAGCCATGATCAGTTTTCTCAATAATGTAAACCGCAAGATCATTAGCCTCTGCAAACGCCAGCGCTTTTTCTTCACCCATCACCATCATTGCCGTAGATAAACCGTCAGCAGTCATTGATGATGGATGAATTACCGTCACAGAAACCAGTTTATGATTAATCGGCTTGCCCGTCTTTGGATCTATGATATGCGAAAATCGTTGGCCGTCAGCTTCAAAATAAATGCGGTAGTCACCTGAAGTAGCAACCGCGTTATCTTTTGGCACTATAATTTGATGAACAGCACGCTCAGTACTTAAAGGCTTTTCAATCGCAACATGCCAAAGTTCACCGGTATGTTTAAAACCTTTAAGACGCATCTCTCCACCAATTTCAACGAGGTAGTTATTGATACCATTCGCCTCGACGAACTCAGCGACTAAATCAACGCCATAACCTTTGGCAATGGTTGACAAATCAACATAAAGATCGGGAATACTTTTACTTAACATGCCGTTTTTAAATGCTAACTTATCTAAACCCACTCGCGCTTTGGTTGCCGCTAATAATTCATTATTTGGTATGGTTTCAGGACGATATTCTGGCCCAAAACCCCATAAGTTAACTAATGGCCCTACCGTTACATCAAGCGCACCATGACTTAACTCTCCTAAGCGAATAGCTTCTTTAATTACCCGAGCTAAACCTGCTGAGACATTAACCGGCGAAAGTGACCCTGATTGATTGAATCTTGATAATTCGGAATCTGTAATATAAGTCGACATTTCCTGATTGAGTTGTTTTAACTGTTTATCAATACCTTGCTGGATTTTAACTGCGTCTATGTTCTGACCCACCAGTTTAATATTATAGGTGGTGCCCATCGTATTGCCTTGCAACAAATATTCTTGACGAGCAAGATCATTACTGGGTGAACAACCACTAAACACAACTAACATGCTTGTTATTAGCCATAATTTAGCGGCTAATTTGTACTTGGGTAGGTTAAAACTATATTGCATCACAATATCCTTAATAAAAGTTTACTTAGCTAAAGCAAGCTGCGTCATTGATGAAAAAATACCGCTTGTTTTAGCTAAATAAATTCAGTGATAAAATTATAAAAGAATAGCCATTAAAAAGGCGACCTAGGCCGCCTTTTCACTTAATGAATTCGCGAGCTTAATTAGCCACCGAAATCATCTAACATGATGTTTTCATCTTCAACACCCAGATCTTTCAACATATGAATAACGGCAGCGTTCATCATTGGAGGACCACACATGTAGTACTCACAATCTTCTGGCGCTTCATGGTCTTTCAAGTAGTTTTCATGCAATACATTATGAATAAAACCTGTCATGCCATCCCAGTTATCTTCTGGTTGTGGATCGGATAAGGCCACATGCCAATTGAAGTTGTCATTTTCAGCAGCAAGGCCGTTATAATCATCTTCATAAAACATTTCACGTTTAGAACGAGCACCATACCAAAACGATATTTTACGTTTAGTATGCAAACGTTTAAGTTGATCGAAAATATGAGAACGCATAGGCGCCATACCTGCACCACCGCCAATAAAGACCATTTCACTTTCGCCTTCTTTGGCAAAGAACTCACCAAATGGGCCTGAAATAGTCACTTTATCGCCAGCTTTTAAGCTGAAGATATAAGATGACATTTTACCTGCTGGCAAATGTAAACGCCCTGGAGGTGGCGTAGCAATACGCACGTTCAGCATGATAATGCCTTCTTCCTCTGGATAGTTCGCCATTGAATAAGCACGTAACGTAGGCTCATCAACTTTTGATTCTACATCAAAAAAGCCAAAATGATTCCAGTCACCTTTGTATTGTTCATCGATATCAAAATCGCTGTATTTTACGTGGTGAACAGGTGCTTCAATTTGAATATAACCACCCGCGCGGAAAGGTACAGACTCACCATTTGGAATTTGTAACTTAAGTTCTTTAATAAAAGTTGCTTGGTTATCGTTAGAGATAACTTCACATTCCCATTGCTGAACACCAAAGATTTCATCTTCAAGCACAATATCCATATCTTGCTTAACAGCCACTTGACAGGCTAAACGACAACCTTCTTTTGCTTCACGCTTATTGATATGGCCTGATTCAGTGGGTAGCAGATCACCACCACCTGAATGTATTTCTACACGACACTGGCCACAAGTACCACCGCCACCACAAGCTGAAGGTATAAAAATACCTTGGTCAGCAAGTGCGCTTAAAAGCTTACCACCAGCCGGAGTTACTACCGACTTTTCTGGGTCGCCATTAATGCTAATCGTAACGTCACCTGAAGAAACTAACTTAGATTTGGCAAGTAAAATCACCACTACTAAGGCTAGCACTATCGCAGTAAACATCGATACGCCGAGAATAATAATTTCCATCGACTTTCCTTTAATTTTCTCTAAGGGTTTTAGCTAAGTCATTTACTCGCAAGTAAGTGTTCGCTAAAACCAACATAAACCTAAAGTGAAATACCACCGAAAGAAAGAAAGCCAAAGGCCATCAGTCCTGCAGAAATAAACGTAATACCTAGACCTTTTAAGCCATCAGGTACGTCCGAGTATTTCATTTTTTCACGAATACCCGCCATTAATACTATTGCTAACATCCAACCAACACCTGAGCCAATGCCGTAAACAACACTTTCACCTAAGGTTAAGTTTTTCGCTACCATAAACGACACACCACCAAAGATGGCACAGTTAACGGTAATCAAGGGTAAGAAAACACCCAGTGCTTGATATAGCGCAGGAAAGTATTTATCTAAAACCATTTCAAGAATTTGCACTAAGGCCGCAATCACACCAATAAAGGTAATAAAAGACAAAAAGCTTAAATCTATTGAGTCTTTCGCCTCGGTAACACCCATGACGCTATCTAACGCACCTGGCGCTAAAATCGCTTGATAAATGATTTGGTTAACAGGTACTGCAATGCCTAATACTACAACAACTGCAACACCCAAACCTATCGCCGTGCTAACTTTCTTAGAAACCGCTAAGAATGTACACATACCTAGGAAGAAGGTTAATGCCATATTTTCAATAAATATAGCCTTAACAAATATACTTAAATAATGTTCCATAACGACTTAATCCTTCTCTACTTGTTCTGGCCTGAACTGGCGAATTGCCCAGATAATTAAACCGATAATGAAGAATGAGCTAAAGGGTAAAACTAATAAGCCATTACCTTGGTACCAACCGTCATTTTGCACCAAAGTAAACACTTCATAACCAAATAGTTCACCAAAACCAAATAGTTCACGGAAAAAAGCAACAACCATCAACACAGCACCGTAACCTAAACCATTACCTATACCATCTAAAAAGCTAACCCCTGGCTTTTCTTTCATCGCAAAAGCTTCAGCACGTCCCATCACAATACAGTTAGTAATGATCAGTCCGATAAATACCGACAGCTCTTTTGATAGCTGATAAGAAAACGCTTTTAATACTTGGTCAACCAAAATAACCAACGAAGCAATAATCACCATCTGTACTATGATACGAACACTTGATGGTATTTGATTACGAATAAGTGAAATAAATAAATTTGAAAAGCCTGTTACTAGCATCACGGCAAGCGTCATAACCAACGCATTCGCTAATGAGCTTGTAACGGCCAGTGCAGAACAAACACCCAGCACTTGCAAGGCGATCGGGTTATTATCAACAACAGGTCCAAATAAAACCTTTTTAGTATCTGTCGACATTAGTTCAGTCCTCCAGCACGATAGTTAGTAATAAATGGGCCATAGCCTTCTTCACCTAACCAAAAATGTAAAGTACGCTCAACACCATTACTGGTCAAGGTTGCACCAGACAAGGCATCTACGCCGTGAATATTGCCAGCTTTAGCGCCACCTTTAACAATTTGAATCGCTATATTGCCTTGTTCGTCAAACATTTCCTTACCTGGCCACAAAGCTTTCCACTTAGGGTTAAGTACTTCAGCACCTAAGCCCGGCGTTTCTTTTAGATCAGAATAGATAACGCTTTTCACGGTATTTAAATCAGACTCTAAACCAATAAAGCCGTACATTAGATCCCATAAGCCAGAGCCAACAATAGGCAATACTATCGTTGATACCTTACCTTGTTCATCTTTAATCAAATAAACCACAGCGTTATCAGCTTGACGATTGATACCAGCAATATCATTTTCAGGTATTGAGCTTTTACTGACATCACGCGCATCAGCACGTTCATCAAAGGTTTTAACATTACCTTCAATAACTTTACCTGTTGCTAAGCTAATCATCTTGGCATCAACATACTTTTCATACGTATCAACAATACTTTCAGATTCACCACCCAAAGCTTTAATATTTTCCGCTTTAAGCGCTACCGCTAATAAACCAGATGCTTCAAGGATTTTAGTTTGCTTATCAAGCAATTTATTTGCAGTTTGTAAGGGTTTTAAACCAACCGCCGCAATTGATACTAAGGCAGCACAAACTAGACAAATTATAAATACGAAACCAACAGTTCCGCCGAAAGTTTCTTTCTTTTTAGTATCAGACATTACGAGCAAGCCTCCGTTTGATATTTTCTTGAGCCATAAAATAATCAAGTAGTGGAGCAAACAAGTTAGCGAATAAAATAGCTAACATAATACCTTCTGGGAATGCTGGGTTAACCACACGTATTAGTACCACCATCAGACCAATCATTGCCCCATACCAATATTTACCTTTATTGGTAAATGCAGCGGTTACTGGGTCTGTTGCCATAAACATCATACCAAAAGCAAAACCACCACTGACAAGGTGCCAATACCAAGGCATAGCAAACATAGCATTGGTATCACTACCAATGGCATTAAATAGCATTGACGTTAACACCATACCGGTAAACACACCCAACACGATGCGCCATGAAGCAATACCTTTATAAAGTATATAAGCACCACCAAGCAGAACCATTACCGTGGAAACCTCGCCAACAGAGCCTGGGATATAACCTAAGAAAGCATTCCACCAATCAGTACCTAGGGTATAATCGTTTAGGCCTTGGCTTGCTGCACTTAGCGTTGTTGCACCCGAGTAACCATCAACAGCAACCCACACAGAGCCACCAGAGATATCCGTTGGATAAGCAAAGTATAAAAACGCACGACCGGCTAATGCTGGATTTAAGAAGTTTTTACCTGTACCACCAAATATTTCTTTGGCAATAACAATACCAAAAGTAATACCTATGGCGGCTTGCCATAGTGGAATAGTTGCCGGTAAGATTAAAGCGAAAAGTACTGAACTAACAAAGAAACCTTCGTTAACTTCATGTTTGCGCACTGAGGCAAACAACACTTCCCAAAAACCACCGACAACAAATACTGTGGCATAGATAGGTAAGAAGAACACAGCGCCGTAACACATCATGCTGAACCAACCAGATTCTGCAGATAAGCTACCACCCAACATTTCAAACAAACCGACTTGCCAATTATCAGATAAAGCGTAACCGGCCGCTAATGCGTCAGCCGCTTGAAAACCAATGTTGTACATACCCCAGAACATAGCAGGGAAAACCGCTAGCCATACTGTGATCATAATACGTTTAAGATCCATACTGTCACGAATGTGAGTTTGACCTTTGTTCACTTGGCCAGGCGTAAATAGCCCTGTTGCAACCGCTTCGTAAAGCGCATACCAAGTTTCAAATTTACCGCCTTTTTCAAATTGCGGTTCAATATCTTCAATAAACTTTTTCAAGCCCATGACTAACCTTCCTTCTCAATTGTGGTTAGGCAATCACGAAGGATCACGCCGTAATCTGTTTTGCCTGGGCAAACAAACGTACACAAGGCTAAATCTTCTTCATCAAGCTCTAAAGCACCAAGCTGTTGCGCTCTGTCGGTATCACCGGCACATAAATCACGCAATAACAATGTGGGTAAAATATCTAACGGCATAACACGTTCGAAATTACCAATAGGCACCATAGCTCGAGAACTGCCATTGGTTGTAGTCGTCATGTTGAACAACTTCTTAGGGAAGAAGTGTGACATGTACGCACGCGTTACTGAGAATTTATTAGGGCCTGGGTACATATAACCAATAAACTCTTTTTCTCTACCTTCAAGGATCAGACAGATTTGCGTGTGATAGCGACCTAAGTAACCTTTAACGCCTGAGGCAATTGCGCCTAATAGTAATGAACCCGAAACGACACGTAACTCACCATCAAGTGTTTCATCAGCAATAATTTCTGCAACATTTGCACCCAATACGGTACGAATCAAGCGAGGGTTCTTTGCAGCAGGGCCGGCTAGAGAAATAATACGACTACTGTCGAGCTCACCGGTAATAAATAAATGTCCGATGGCGATAACATCTTGATAGCCAGCATGCCATGCAACTTTATCAGCACTAACAGGCTTCAAAAAATGCATATGTGTGCCTACTAGGCCAGCAGGATGTTTTCCAGCAAATTCATTGACAATAGCCGATGAATTAACCGCAATATCACTACCTGGCGCTTTACTGACAAAAACTTCACCGTCAGTTAAGCGCGAAAGCACAGTTAAACCGTTAGCAAATGCTGCACTTTGCTCGGCAATAATTAGTGCTGGATTTGCGGCCAATGGATTAGTATCCATAGCGCTAACAAATATGGCAACAGGCTTGGCATCTACCGCAGGCACTTTACTAAATGGACGTGTACGTAATGCCGTCCACAAACCTGAGTTAACTAGGTTTGCAACAACATCTTCACGTGCAATAGAATTGAGTTCGTTAGCCGCATAACAAGTAAACGTTTCTTGCTCACTGCCACCAATTTCGATGACAACTGATTGCAATACGCGCTTTTCGCCACGATTAATTTCTTTAACAACACCTGAAGCTTGAGCTGTGAATTTAACGCCAGGATTCTTTTTATCTTCAAAAAGTGCCTGACCTTTTTTAACGCTTTCTCCAACCTTAACAAACATGGTTGGGCGCATACCCACGAACTCTTCACCTAATGTTGCAACAGTTTTGATGGACGGACCATCATGGATTACCTGCTGGGGGGTACCTACTACAGGAACATCCAGACCTTTTTTTATTGTAATCATAAACACTTGCACTACTTTTGATGGGAGTAATCAAAATCAATTTTTGAGCTATTTAACTGCACTTTCTGTTGCAAAACACCACAACAATGAGCGCAGACAAATAACAAAACGACTGATTTCAGTGTATTTCAGCAAAGTCTTAATTTATTTTTGATAAATCAAGGTTCACTGGCTCTAGTTAAAATTTCTGGCGCGATTCTAGCACAAAACCACATTTTGATTCTATCTTAAGCGGCACAAAAAATAACAATTTAGTCGAATAACCTCTAATACGGCTAATATTAGAACGAAATATCGTTTTTTAGTAGAAATTTACTACGATAACAAGTCAATTCCAGTTAAAAATTGACTCATTATTTTCTGCAATAAAGTTGTAAACAAGCAAGATTATAAAGCCTAAATAACGCCTAATCGACATAAAAAAACCGACAAATTGTCGGTTTTTCAATCACTGTGATTAAGTTATTAATTAATCATGCACTAGGCTGTATGACTTTCAGTGTTATGTTTCATGTAATTTGCAACAAATTACAACAGGTTATTGATCGCCAATTCTGGATTAATATCTGCGTCATAATCAACGCCAACTACGTCAAAACCAAATAACTTCAAGAACTCTTGATGATAACCAAGGTAATCGGTTAATTCATCAATGGTGTCGCTATCAACTGTATTCCAGATATCAGTGACACGTTTTTGCACGCTGTCTTCAAGCTCTTTGTTATTTTGACGCAAACGCCCAGCTTCATCAATAATAGGGTTTTTGCCGTATATATTTTCTCTAAACAAGCCTTGAATTTGCTCAATACAACCTTCATAAGTGCCATCAGCTTTCATCACTTTAAACATAGCTGAAATATATAATGGCATAATAGGAATTGCCGAACTGGCTTGTGTTACCACGGCATTAAGTGACGTAACATAAGCCTCGCCCTTAATATTAGCTGTTGTCGCTTTTATTGCTGTTGACGCACGATCTAAATCTTCTTTTGCACGACCAATAGTGGCATGTCCGTATATCGGCCAAGTTAATTCTTTACCAATATAAGTATAAGCTACGGTTTTAAAGCCATTAGCCAGTACACCCGCATCGCCGAGTGCTTTAATCCAAAGCTCCCAATCAGCGCCACCCATAACATCGATAGTACCTTGAATTTCTGCTTCTGTAGCCGCATCCACTGACATTGTATCAATCGTACGTTTAGAGGTATTTAAATTTTTCGTCGTAACACTTTGACCAATAGGTTTAAGTGCTGATGAATAGACTTCGCCCGTATCCGGATCCGTACGACGTGGAGACGCTAAGCTGTATACAATGAGGTCAATTTCACCTAATTCTGCTTTTATAGCGGCAATAGCTTTTGCTTTAATTTCATGAGAAAAAGCATCGCCATTAATATTTTTTGACCAGAGGCCTGCTTTGTCAGCCGCCGCTTGAAAAGCAGCCGTATTATACCAACCCGCTGATGCGGTTTTTCTTTCTGTTGGTGGCTTTTCAAAGAAAATACCTAATGTTTTAGCGTCATTACCAAAAGCCGCTGTGATTCGAGATGACAGGCCGTAACCTGTTGATGCACCAATAACTAATACGTTTTTAGGTTTATCATCGGCTTGAGGCTGACTTTTTACATAAGCAATTTGCTCATTAACATGCGCTGCACAACCTGCAGGATGAGCATTAGTACAAATAAAACCACGAATTTTTGGCTTAATAACCATAACTATACCTTCTTAGTGTCACTTCAAAACTCCGATAACATACACTACACATTAGTATGGTATTACAGAGGTATTCAAAGTAACAATTTGAGTTTGAAAAATGCCTAATTAAAAATTAATTAAGCTTAATTTACTGTCTACGAGCAATTTGCCGACTAGTTTACTCTGGCTTTACCTCTTAAGAGATGCGACCAGTGGTGAAACTCAGCAATGCTAGACGATATTCGACTAAAACAAACGATAATATTCGACAAAAAACCGACAACATTGTTAAAAAGTTAGCGGTTTTGGTCATAAGCTTGCGAGGTTAATTTATTATACGCTCGCATAGACGCTAAAAATTCACTATATGACTGCCATACGCGGGCAAAATACTTACCTGCTTTTACCTGTTCTGCAATCAATTCATCGGTATGATGTTTTAATGCTAACATAACTTCAGCAGGGAATTGACGTAATTGCACATTATGCGCTTCAACCAGGGTTTTTACTGCCGTATTGTTTCGGGCATTATATTCTGTCAAAGTTGATTCATATAACGCATTGGCTAGCACTTTAATAATACTCTGCAAATCAACAAGCAAAGCATCAAAAGCTTGTTGGTTAACTAAAAACGCTAAGCCAGTACCTTGCTCATGCCATATCTATGAGTAATAGTTCTCTGCGGCCTGATAAAACTCGAAAGCTAACGCATTGTATAGCTTAGACAGCAAAGAGCTTTCATATCGGCGATCATGCTTCTACTAATACCGTGGAGCCATATTCTTACATAGCTATAAGCCCCTCAATAGAGTGATTACCTAGATGGCTAGGAACCGCCATATGATCACAGCATACCGTACATCCTGTACATCGCTGCTCTCTCACATCCATGTGATCGCAGCATACCGTACATCCTGTACATCGCTGCTCTTTCACATCCATGTGATCGCAGCATACCGTACATCCTGTACATCGCTGCTCTTTCACATCCATGTGATCGCAGCATACCGTACATCCTGTACATAAAAACACCGCTAATATGACATTAACGGTGCTAAATATAATAGCGGATTATTTACCAGGAATACGTGGATAAATTATCCTGTTTTTTTGCTACCGCCTAGGCATTTAGGTGATAAAGGCGTGTTCTCAGCGTAATAGTTTTTCCACTCTTGTTCAGTATAAGTATGTAGGGCTAGTGCATGTATTTTATCTGCAAGCTCTGTTGCTAATAATGTGTTAATGGCGCGATGGCGCTTAATCAAACGTTCGCCTTCAAATTCATCTGAAACAATAATCACTTTAAAGTGCGACTCGCTACCCGGTGCAACATTATGCATATGACTTTCATTAATTACATCGAGATGAAGCGGTGAAAAAGCAGCAAGTAGTTTTTCTTCAATAATAGCTTCGATTGTCATAGTATTTTCCCTAAAGTTGATCGGCTGATGGATCAGTTTTAATTTTAGTCGTTACTGACAATTATGCCATCTATCTAGACGACTGACAGCGTTATTTTAAATATTATTCTTACTATTTAAATCTTTTTTAAAATTGCCAAAATAAACCTTAACGGCATATTTTGCGAAAGGTCAGGTTGATACGTGGCGCTATTGCCTTACTTCTTTTAGGTAGGCAGTGTTGCCAATATTTTTGTGTATTTCCTCGCATAATCAGTAAGCTACCTGGCCTAAGCACAATGTTTATTTTTTCTTTAGTGATAATATGTTTAAGTTGAAATTCACGTTCTGCGCCAAAAGATAACGAGGCAATAGTGGGCATTAAACCTAATTCAGGCTCATCATCACTATGCCAGCCGACACTGTCATCTTGATTACGGTATAAATTTGCTAATACCGCATTAAATTCATGGTCACAATAGTCACTAACTTTCGCTTTTAGTGCCCGTAAATTTTCTGTCCAAGGTTGGGCTATCAATGTCATATTTGAATAACGATAACTGAGATTATTATCACCATACCAAGCTTGTAATCTTGGTATTTTCATCACTTTGCCAAACATTTTAATATCATCATGGCGCCAAGCTAATTTTTGTTCTAGTTGGTGAAAAAACAGTTGTGCTTTATCTGGCGCATAAAAGTTTTCGATATAATCTATATCAGCATCTGGAGATAGTATTTTCAAACCAATAGCTTCCTTATGATGTTTTAATGATGACTTTGTCTTATTTAACGCTATTATCTCGATAAAATCCGCAATTAACTAGCTCGTAGTGATAAATTTTGTCACAATATCAGTAACGCCAACCAAGTATTTATCACTATGATCAGCCCTTTTATTCTCAATGACAAAAACCTTTTTCTCGATCGTTTTCCAACCGGCCAAGTCAATCGAAGCTTGCAAGCATGGGATGCCGCTGATGAATATATTATTAGTTATGTAGAGCAACAGCTATTAACTTGTTCAAAACAAAATATTCTTATTTTCAATGATAGTTTTGGCGCTATAAGCTGCAACTTAACTGAGCAGCAGTTGTATTGTGTTAGTGACTCATTTTTAAGTCATCAAGGTATTGAACTTAATCTAGAGCAAAATGGTTTATCAGAAGAAAATATCACCCTGCTGAGCAGCCTAGATGATTTACCTAACGATATTAACATCGTGCTTTATAAAATTCCAAAAAGCAAAGGCTTACTCTGCCAACAACTGAGCAAAATAAAACAACAGCTGAGTAAAGATGTTATTTTTATTGCTTGCGATCGCGCTAAGGAAATTCACAGTTCGACACTTAAAATGTTTGAAAATTACTTAGGCACAACGACTACATCATTAGCGGTAAAAAAAGCCCGCCTGGTTTTTAGTCAACTCGATAATGACAAAGCATTATCGGCGGTGTTTCCAACCTCATGGCCATTAGAAAACACCGATTTCACCCTTCATAATCACGCCAACGTTTATGCCCGAGAAAAACTCGATATTGGTGCGCGTTATTTTATGGAAAACTTACCCAATGTTGCTGCAAATACTGAGGTTATCGACCTCGGCTGTGGCAATGGTGTTATTGGCTTACAGGTATTATCAAAGCAGCCAGCAGCGCAAGTGCACTTTATCGATGAGTCTTACATGGCGATCGCATCAGCAAAATTAAATATGACTGAAAACTTACCCTCAGCTATTGAGCAGTGCCATTTTCTAGTCAACGATTGTTTAACCAGTGTTGAGGGCGGCAGTGTTGATCTTGTATTATGTAACCCGCCATTTCATCAACAAACCGCCACCACAGATCATATCGCGTGGCAGATGTTTAAAGACAGCCACCGGGTATTGAAAAAAGGGGGTGAGTTACGCATTATTGGCAATCGTCAACTGGGTTATCATATAAAATTACAACGTATTTTTGGCAATGAAAAATTGATTGCCAGTAACGAAAAATTTGTCACTATTTCAGCAATAAAACGTTAATTTTGTCACTTTAATTCTAAAGGATATAAGATGAAATCAAGTGTAATAAAGGTGCTACTTTTAAGCGCTACTAGCTTGTTATTTGCCTGTAGTGCGCCAATAAAGCAGGTTATTGTCAGCCCTGAAATTAATGTAGGTAGCAGTAATGCCTTCCAACAAAAGCAAGTGCAATTACGCTTTAGTGATTTGCGCCGCTCAAACCATGTCGTGCAAATTTTACGTGCTGGCGAAGCCACACAGTTATATTCACCTCAACAGCGCATAGTTGATATTGTATCGACAGCACTTACCCCAGCATTAATAGCTAATGGTCTAAAAATACAGCCGCTAGCCGTTAATCAAATGGACGTTATTATCGACAATGCCTTGGTCAGTGTGCAACAACAAATGTTAAAATATAGCGCCAGTAATCAAATGATTTTTCGTGTGGTTGTCAATAATGGCAAAAACACTTTAACAAAAACATTTAAAATTACCGGTACCAGCAATGGCCCTTTAAAAGCAGACCTTGCAGTATTAGAGCGCGATTTTAACCAACAACTGACAGAATTATTAAGCCAAATAGTGCAAAGCGAAGAGTTGCAGCAGTTTATTCAATAGCACAATAACTTAATAACCAAATGTCGAGAGAGCCATAATGAAAATTTTTTCAGTGATATTATTCTTACTTTCATTCACCTGTAGTGCCAAAAATTTAGCCATTGATCCTGATAATTTATTCCCACGAGTTAAATTAGAAACCTCAATGGGCACCATCATTGTAGAGCTTGATAGAATACGCGCTCCCATTACTGTCGATAATTTTTTAACCTATGTGGTTAGAGGCGAATACAACAACACTATTTTTCATCGTATTGTGCCTGAATTTATTGTTCAAGGCGGAGGCTATAGCCAAAATTTTGAACTTAAAAAAGTGGATAACACCATCATAAATGAGTCAGGCAATGGTTTAAAAAATGTCATAGGCACAATTGCCATGGCAAAAGAAAACCGTCCTCATACCGCTAATAGACAATTTTTTTTCAACGTTGCAGATAATAGCAGTTTAGACCCCGGCAGACATTGGGGTTATGCGGTTTTTGGTGCCATCGTTGAAGGTCAAGCAGTCGTAGATGCCATGGCCTTAGTGAAAACTGATTATAATGGCGAAATGGGCTGGGAAGATGTGCCTATTGAACCTGTTATGTTAATTAAGGCCATTTTATTGCCTGCCATCTAAAGCACTTATCCGAAATTGATTAATTATATACTGGGCTTATGGGTTTTTATAAGCGCACTATTAATGATAGTAAAGTAGATGATAGATAACTTTACCTTGATAGAAACACACTTTCCAAATGTTTTTTTTGGTTACTAAATCGCCTTTCACCCCCCCTGTAAGTCACAATTCAACAACAGGTCAACGTTGACAATTTTAGTTTTATCTACGATAACTAAACAGCATCAAAAAATATTACAAGGCGAGTAACACTATTATATACCCGAGTATATACCCGAGCTAAGTCACTTTATTAGCTACATTTAGAAAAAGGAACATCATGATAATTGAGCAGTTTATCAATGAAAAAATCACACAAATTAGGGCCTATATTACCGCGGTTATTAATCATTCTCTGCACTACACTGAGCTTGATAAATTTGTCGAAAATACCATGGCAGAATGGACTTTACTTCAGGTGAGTGACGAAACGCCCAATAATGCTAGAGAACGTGTATTTTGGCATATAATGCATGAACTTAGTTTGCACAGCGCTCATGACCTTGAACGTGATTTATATTTCAAAAGTGAGATATCCACCTGTTTAGAGTTTTTCTCTGGAACGGGCAGTTATCCTATTGATTGCATAGGTTGGCGCCCAATACCTTAATATTACAGATTAAAACCAAAATACACAGGTAATCAGTAATAACTAATTGCCTGTTTCAAAAGATTAAACTTCTGTTTACTAATACATTTTGATAGCCTTATAACATTATATTCTCGCATTCATTAGGCTTTGATCAATGCAATCCCCGACCTTTAAACAAGCAATACTCAATCGCCGCATGCTAATTTGTATATTCACTGGCTTTAGCTCCGGACTGCCTTTGTTTATTCTTTATCAACTGGTGCCGGGTTGGTTACGCTCAGAGGGCGTTAGCTTGACTGAAATTGGTTTGTTTTCCTTGATCGGCATTCCCTACGTATGGAAATTCATTTGGTCGCCATTAATGGACCGATATTCATTACCGGTATTGGGACGCCGCCGCAGTTGGATGTTGCTCACCCAAATATTATTGCTCTTCTCTATTGCAGGTTTTGGTTTTGTTGACCCCGTAATGAATATCTGGAATGTTGCCTACCTAGCAGCCGCTGTGGCATTTTTTAGTGCTAGTCAAGATATTGTACTCGATGCCTATCGTCGAGAATTACTGCCTGAGCATGAACTTGGCCTAGGTAACTCTATTCACGTACAAGCTTACCGGCTTTCTGGCTTAGTGCCCGGCTCACTAGCCTTTATTCTTTCTGACCATATCAGTTGGCAAGCGGTATTTATTATTGTCGCCGCGTTTATGCTAATAGGCGTTATATTGAGCCTTTCAATTAAAGAGCTTAATAACACCGCCCAAGCACCAAAAACATTACAGCAAGCCGTTGTTTTACCGTTTAAAGACTTTATTAATAGAAAAGGTACAAAATCTGCGCTACAAATTCTCGCTTTTTTGTTTTTATATAAACTCGGCGACAGTATGGCAACGGCTTTACAAACCCCATTTTTCATCGACTTAGGTTTTACTAAAACTGAGATAGGTGTGGTGGCTAAAACAGCGTCATTAATTGCTATGACTATAGGTTTGGCTGTTGGTGGTATCGTAATGATTAAATTAAGTATTAATCGTGCGCTTTGGTTGTTTGGTTTTGTGCAAATAATAAGTATACTAGGTTTTGCAGCCCTCGCAGAAATTGGCCACAACACCTACGCTTTAGCTTTCGCTATGGGCTTTGAGTATTTGGGTGTTGGTCTTGGCACAGCGGCCTTTACCGCTTTTATTGCCCGAGCCACTAACCCAGCATTTGCAGCAACACAATTTGCATTATTTACTGCATTAACCGCACTGCCAAGAACATTTGCTAATGCCACTACGGGCGTTATTGTTGAACAAATAGGTTGGACTAATTTTTACTTTATATGTACGGCATTAGCGATACCCGGTATGTTAATGCTATTAAAAGTGGCACCATGGCGCGAGCCATCAAAAACAGTAACGCAGGAGATAGCGTAAATATGATCCAACTATTTTTTCTTGTCCCTATACTCATGAGCGCTATTTGGTATTGGTATTTAAGCAGTAATAATTACACCATTAAACAGGGCTTAAAAGGCTTTGGTTATATCTTTGCTTTTAACGCTACTATTATCGCTTTTTTCATTTTAATGTTATTTATAACGCATTAATTCATCTAGCTATCTTGAAAAATTAAAAGTTGAAAGTTGAAGATTGAAAAAGCCACTTACTGCGGCTTTTTCAGACCTTGAGTTCAATAAAGTAAACTGACCCGTTTTCAGTTAAAAAACTGAACGAAAACCTGAACGAGAACTACTGCGACCTGAACGACGATTTCTCATTCTACTGTGCAACTCTTTTCGCTTAGACTCTAACCACTCCTCTCGAGTAATAGTTTCATCGCTATGACGACCTTCTTCACGCTTTCGGTAGTGACAAAATTCTAAGAAAGCCTCGATGTTATCTTTAAGTTCATCAACAACTAGCTCAATCATGATGGCATCATCTAAAAAACCTAACACCGGAATATGATCAGGCACTAAATCCTCAGGATCACTAAAATAAGCCAAAGCACTTAATACATCAGCCCGCTCTTGGTCAGGTATTTTCCACTCCGAATCTTCAATCATAGCGACTAAGGTGGCTAATTTTTTAATTCTTTCACTGACAAATAGCGGCACATCAACTTGAATGTCTTTACTCAGGCTTTTTGCATTAGCTAAGATTTCTGCTTCAGTTAAATTTTTTGCTTCTGATTTAGATGCTCGCATCACATCACGAAAATACTCTAAATCTGACTCTTTCAATTCAAAGGTAACTTCAAATGCCATTTTAATTCTCCTAATATTTGGTTTACTTTGATCGGTAACCCTTTAAATTTAACAGAACATTGACAATACACCACTAATACAGACAAATATAAAGCATTAATTTAAATAACCCTTGTGCTATTTAAAGCTTAATTTTGGCCACGACATTATTTCAATCTAAGTTGATAAACCAAGCGATTAAAATTATATTGCGGCCAAAAAAAGTCTAATAAAAAAATTAACTATCTGTTTATATTATTTAAAATAACATTACTTATATGGTAAATACTCTAGCTTATAAACACTTAGATGAGAATAGCCATGAGCTAAAATAAACCTACTGTGAAACCATGTTTTTTACAGGGAGAGAATTCAGTAGAGTAATACAGGAGCAATTACCAAGAGGTACTCATAGCTGAAAAAACAGGATATCTGAGCGAGGCCTGAACATAAAAAAGCACCCTAAGGTGCTTTTTTCATTATGCGTTTAACTCAGCTTATTCAGCGAGTATCGCCAAGTAGGTATTACTCAGCAATTGGACGCATATGCGGAAACAAAATAACGTCTTTAATAGTCGGTGAATCGGTAAATAGCATCACTAATCGATCAATACCAATACCTTCACCCGCCGTTGGCGGTAAACCGTATTCAAGTGCTTGAATATAGTCAGCGTCAAAGTGCATGGCTTCGTCATCACCGGCATCTTTACCTGCGACTTGATTTCTAAAACGTGCCGCTTGGTCTTCAGCATCATTAAGCTCTGAGAAGCCGTTGGCTAGTTCACGACCACCAACAAAAAACTCAAAGCGGTCAGTGATAAATGCGTTGTCATCATTTCTACGAGCTAATGGCGAAACTTCCCACGGGTATTCTGTGATAAAGGTCGGTTGGTCCAGCATATGCTCGGCAACTTCTTCAAAAATCTCACAAACATACTTACCAGCACCCCAGACTTTAGATGCTTCAGTTTCCTTAACACCCACTTGTTTTGCCATCGCTTTTAAGGCATCAAAATTAGCTTCTGGGTCACGTAAAACCGCTTCATCAAGGTTAGTACCATATTGTAAAATAGCATCAACCATAGACAAACGGGTAAACGACTTACCAAAATCATAAAACTTCTCTTCTACGACTTCACCGTCAGAGTTTTTAACGGTATTACGAATAATCGCTGAACCCATAACGTCTTCCGCTAGGGTACGTAACATTTCTTCAGTAAGGTTCATTAGGTCATGATAATCAGCATAAGCTTGGTAGAATTCAATCATGGTAAATTCTGGATTATGACGTGATGATAAGCCTTCATTACGGAAGTTACGGTTAATTTCAAAAACTTTCTCAAAACCACCAACAACCAAGCGCTTCAAGTAAAGCTCTGGCGCAATACGCATATACATTTGAATGTCTAAGGCATTGTGGAATGTTTCAAAAGGCTTCGCCGTTGCACCACCTGGAATGGTTTGTAGCATAGGTGTTTCAACTTCCATAAAATCACGGTCAGTTAAAAATTTGCGAATACCATCAACAATTTTTGAACGAATTTTAAAGGTGTTACGCGTTTCTTCATTGATGATCAAATCAACGTAACGTTGGCGATATTTTGTTTCAACATCTGATAAGCCGTGAAACTTTTCTGGTAATGGACGCAGTGACTTTGTTAACAGCTCATATTTATCCATATTGACGTATAAGTCGCCTTTACCTGACATATGCATAGTACCGGTAACACCAATAATATCGCCAATGTCTAAAGTGCCCCAACGCTCTTTAATGTCTTTTTGCACCGTTTTATGGGCATAAGCCTGAATACGGCCCGTCATATCTTGTAAGACTAAAAATGGACCACGTTTTGCCATAACACGACCAGCAATGCTGTAAAGACCGGTTTCAGCTTCAAGCGTTTCTTTATCTTTTTCACCGTGTTCAGCTTGCAAATCAGCAGCATAATGTTTTCGGTCAAACTTGTTAGGGTGGCCATTAGCCGGACAGTTTTCTCGAATTTTTGCTAATTTGCCACGACGCTCGGCAATCAATTTATTTTCGTCTTGGTGTGCTTGATCAGTCATTTTATTTCTCGTGTGTTAACGTAACATGGAATTTAAGCTAAGTTATTTAGCGCTCAAATTTTGCTATTACAGGTATATTCTATTAAAAATAGTTTAAATTAATTAAGTACTTATAAGCCAGATTTCAAACTAGCTTTTAAAAATTTGTTTAAATCGCCGTCTAATACGGCTTGAGTATTGCGATTTTCTATGCCGGTGCGTAAGTCTTTAATACGGCTGTCATCTAAAACATAAGAGCGTATTTGACTGCCCCAGCCAATATCTGACTTGCCGTCTTCTAATTCTTGTTTACCTTCATTTTGCTTTTGCATTTCCATCTCATACAATTTAGCTTTTAGCAATTTCATCGCGGTAGCACGGTTTTTGTGCTGTGAACGATCAGCTTGACAAGCCACTACTGCGCCAGTTGGCTCATGGGTAATACGTATGGCAGAATCAGTTTTATTAACATGTTGACCACCCGCACCAGAGGCACGAAAGGTGTCTATGCGTAAATCTGCTGGGTTAATATCAATTTCAATATTGTCGTCTATTTCTGGGTAAATAAACGCAGACGCAAACGAGGTATGACGACGACCACTTGAATCAAAAGGTGACTTACGTACTAAACGATGCACACCGGTTTCTGTGCGTAACCAACCAAAAGCATACTCACCCGTGTATTTAATGGTGCAACCTTTAATACCAGCGACATCACCGCCGGTGACTTCAATGGCTTCTGTTTTGTAACCATTGGCTTCACCCCAGCGTAAATACATGCGCATAAGCATTTCTGCCCAATCTTGTGCTTCTGTACCGCCAGATCCTGATTGAATATCTAAATAGCAGTTATTGGCGTCGTGATCACCAGAAAACATCCGACGAAATTCTAGTTTTTCAAGGCTAACTTCTAAGGTTTTTGTTTCAGCTTCAGCGTCATTAAAGGTTTCTTCGTCGTCGGCTTCAACGGCAAGTTCAACCAAGCCTTCAATGTCTTCACAACCTGAGTCCATTTGTTGAATAGTTTCAACCACAGCTTCTAATGCCGCACGTTCACGACCTAGTGCTTGTGCACGTTCAGGGTTATTCCACACATCGGCAGATTCTAATTCTCGCGTAACTTCAACCAAGCGTTCTGACTTTTGGTCGTAGTCAAAGATACCCCCGAAGCAGATTGGTGCGTTGACGAATTTCTTTAATTTTATTGAGTACTGGATTAACTTCTAGCATATTTTTTATCTGTCACGCCGTAATTGATGAATAAAGGGAAAAACAAAAAAAATAGTCGCGCATTGTAGCCTAATTATGCGATTAAATAAACGCTTGCTTGAGGAATGAAATGCCGTTTTTATGATATTTTATCACCCATTAAGGTGATAATGGTATTGATCACCTTCAGTCTAATTGTTCAACCATTAATTGTACCGACTGTTTACCACGAAATTCATTAATGTCTAGACGATAGGCTAGCTTCACCTGCTTGGCTTGGTTGTCTGGCCAACGCTTAATATCAACATTAAAGGCGATGGCATCAAATACTTGCTGGTCTTTTTCTACCACAAGCTTTAAGTGTTTTTCGCCAACAATACGTTGCTGTACAAGCGTGAAAACGTCATCAAATACCGGTTCTGGAAAATTTTGTCCCCACGGCCCGGCCTCGCGTAATACCTGTGCAAAAGCCAGTGTCATATCCTTAGTTAATAGCTCGCCATCTGAGGCCAGTACACCCGTTAAAGCTTCTTTACTTAACCACTGCTCGGCATATTGCTCAAATAGTGCTGAAAACTGTTCGAATTTATTTGCTGGTATTGATAAACCTGCCGCCATGGCATGACCACCAAATTTTATAATAATACCAGGGTGTTGGCTGTCAATATACTCGAGTAAATCACGAATATGTAACCCTGGAATAGAGCGCGCTGAGCCTTTTATTTCATTGCTACTGATATCAATACTGTCAGCGTCACTGTTATTAATACCACTGGCGTCGTCATCATTACCTTTGGCAAAGACAATACTCGGGCGATGATACTTTTCTTTTAAGCGCCCAGCGACAATACCGATGACGCCTTGATGCCAGTCGCCATGAAACAAACTAATGCCATGGGGTAAATTACTTTCACTAAACTGTAAACTGGCCAGTACTTGCTCTGCCTCAATTTGCATGCCCTGCTCTATTTCCCGGCGCGCTTTATTTAAGTCATCCAAATCGGCCGCCATCACTCTAGCGCTTGATAAATCTTTTGCTAGTAAACAGTTAATGCCAAATGCCATGTCGTCTAATCGACCTGCTGCATTGATACGTGGGCCTAAGGCAAAGCCAAAATCACTGGCCACTAATTTTTGCTGATTTTTACCGGCAATTTCTATTAAGGCTTGAATACCCGGGCGCGTCGCTCCTGCGCGAATGCGCTTGAGTCCTTGCTCCACTAGAATTCGGTTATTGGCATCAAGTGAAACCACATCAGCAACCGTACCTAAAGCAACTAAATCAAGTAATTGTGCGATATTAGGCTCTTTAATGTTCTGCTGTTCAAACCATTGCTGTTCACGTAAATATTTTCTTAACGCCAACATAAAGTAAAATGCGACACCAACACCAGCCAACGACTTGCTAGCAAAATTACAACCCACTTGATTTGGATTAACAATGGCATCCGCAGGGGGTGTATGCGCGCCAGGTAAATGATGGTCAGTAACCACCACTTGCAGCCCTAACTCCTTGGCCCTTTTAACACCCGCAATGCAGCTAATGCCATTATCAACCGTCACCAATACTTGTGCGCCTTGTGAGTTGGCAATATCAACAATTTCAGGAGTTAAACCATAGCCATACTTAAATCGGTTGGGGACTAAAAAATGATGATTTTTTGAACCTAGCATGTGCAATGCTTCCATCATTAAAGCCGTACTTGTAGCTCCGTCAGCATCAAAGTCACCAATTACCGTGATGTTTTTTTGCCCTTGCAGTGCCTGATATAACAGTTCACATGCTTCAGGTAAGCCTTTTAATGAATCAACAGCACATAAATGAGACGCGGTTAATTCAAGTTGTTCTTTGTTGGTCACACCGCGTCGTGCATATATTTGTCGAACAAGTGGATGTAGTGTATCGGGTAAATGCTCATCGCTAACTTGCTCTCGACGAAGAATCTCTTTATGCATGAATTAACCTTATACTTGAAACGCTAGAGACAAAAATGGCAAGTGAATGACTTGCCATTTTATCAAAAAATTAACTTATACCCATCAAAAGAATTTATCAATTGGTTTGATATTAGCCACCTTGTTGAGAGTTTTCTAATAACGTAAATAATTTACTTGGGTCTTGATAACCTGGCACCATCATGCCGTTGGCTAATATAATGGCCGGTGTTCCAGAAACGCCTACTTGACGACCAAAGTCAAATTCATCTTCGATAGGCATATCACAAATACGTGCCGCCACTGAAGAGCCATTTTTTGCTTTTGTTAACGCCGACTGAGGATCTTCATGACACCATATCGAGCGTAAATCTTTAAAACCTTGTGAATAACTGCCGGTTTGATCTTTTACGCCGGCACGTGGATACGCTAAATAACGCACCGTGATGCCTTTATCGTTGTAAGCGCTCATTTGTTCGTGCATTTTACGACAATAACCGCAGGTAATGTCAGTAAAAACGGTTACTACATGCTTTTCGTTTTTAGCCGGATAAACAATCATAGCATCAGAGAACTTAACCATACCGTCAACACGCACTTGCGCTAAACTTTCTTCGGTTAAATTACTCACATTGTCGCCTAGTCCATACATTTTACCATGCAATAAAAAATTGCCATCGGCGCTAGCATAAAATAAGCCCTGATCGGTAAGCACTTCAACGATACCTGCCATGGGAGATGACTTGATACTGGCGACATTAAACCCTAAGGTTTGCGACAACTTTACCTTTAACGATTGCAACTCAGGCGACTGGGTAGCAGGTAACATCACACTGTTATTTGCTGGCTCAGCATACGCTACAACATTGTGGGTCAAACTTAACAAGCCAAATGCAGCAGCCAATAAAAATTTCTTAGACATAAATCAATACCATACCTTAACTCTATGAGCGGAAAATAAGCGGAAAATTACTTTTGTAATTTTAGATAAATACAAAGACCGCTTTAAGCACCCTAAAATTACAGTGAAAAAGGCATAATTGCAATAACACTAAGCCGGCCAATAGCTAACTGATCTGATAAAATATGACTTTTAGTGGCACAGCAAAGCATCTTATTGGCGAGAAATTTGCTAAAATCCCGCCACTCGCTCACCAACCACTTAACGTGGTTCGTTAAACCTCGGTAATTTATCAATGAACATCGCATTATTTTACGGCTCAACTACTTGTTATACCGAAATAGCAGCAGAAAAAATTCAAGCTGAACTTGGCCAAGATAACGTCACCTTATTTAATATCAAAGATACGCCACTGACGGAAATGGTAGATCACGACATCTTAATTTTAGGTATTTCTACTTGGGACTATGGTGAAATTCAGGAAGACTGGGAATCACATTGGCCAGAAATCGCCAACATTGATCTTGAAGGAAAAATTGTTGCCCTTTATGGCATGGGGGATCAAATTGGTTACACTGATTGGTTTCAAGATGCTCTTGGCATGTTACATGACCAAGTGCTTGCACAAGGCGGTTATGTTATCGGTTATTGGCCAAATGAAGGTTATGACTTTGCGGAGTCAAAAGCACTAACAGAAGATGGGCAACATTTTGTTGGTTTAGCGCTTGATGAAGACAACCAATACAACGCTAGCGAAGCACGGATCAAACAGTGGTGCCAACAAATTAGCGCTGAAATCGCAGATATTCTAGTAGATTAAGTTAAATATCATAATAAATAGACAAATTTGGCAAGATCTTTAGGATAAATCGTATTTTGCCATTATAATCCCCCTCACTAATCCCCAAAGAAAATTATTACATGTTTGAGCAGTTTGACCTAGATTCCGCATTATTGGGCGGCATTGAAAATGCAGGCTTTAAAAAGCCAACGTCTATCCAAGAGTTAGTACTTCCTGTGGCTATGACAGGCAAAGACGTATTAGCTTCAGCCCCAACAGGAACGGGAAAAACAGCAGCATTTATTTTACCTGCTGCTCAACACTTGCTTGATTATCCTCGCCCGCAGCAAGGTTTTCCACGTGTACTCATTTTATCGCCAACACGCGAGCTTGCCATACAAACTCATGAGCAATGTGAAAAGTTAACCGCGCTAACCAACATTAAATCTGCGGTTATTACTGGTGGTGTTAATTATGGCAGCCATAAAGAAGTACTCACAGGTAACACAGATATTTTGGTTGCTACACCTGGCCGGTTAATGGAATACATTGAAAGCGAGCAGTTTGATAGCCGTGAAATTGAAATCCTTATTTTAGATGAAGCTGACCGTATGCTCACTATGGGTTTTGCTGAAACTATTAATCGCATTGTTGGAGAAGCACGTTGGCGTAAACAAACCATGCTATTTTCCGCCACACTGGAAGGTGCTGCCGTAGTACGTTTTTCTCGCGAACTCTTGAACGACCCGGTATTTTTGGAAGCCAACCCTTCTCGAAAAGAAAAAGCGAAAATTCACCAGTGGATGCACTTAGCCGATAACAAAGAGCATAAATTCGCCTTATTACTGAACTTATTGCAACAAGAAGAAGTAGGACGTGCACTGGTTTTTGCCAATAAACGTGAGACAGTGCAATACCTATCAGGTAAACTTTATGCTGATAACGTGCCTTGTGTCTGGCTTGAAGGTAAAATGCAACAAGACAAACGCAACACATCAGTCGAGCGTTTACGCAATGGTACGGTTAATGTTTTAGTCGCTACCGATATCGCTGAACGTGGTCTTGATATTGACGATATCACCCATGTTATCAACTTTGATATGCCACGCACCGCCGATATTTATTTACATCGCATCGGGCGAACAGGTCGGGCGGGCAATAAAGGCACCGCTATCTCACTGGTTGAAGCGCATGACATGTTGGTTATTGGTAAAATTGAACGTTATATTAAAGAACGTTTACCACGCCGTGTGATTGAAACGTTAAGACCGCAATACAAAGAAGCACGTGTTGCTGTTAAAAAAACCAAAGTAAAAAGAACCGTTGCTCAAAAGAAAGCTAAAGCGAAAAAAGTCGCGAAACGCGGTAAAGCGACTAGTTAAACTAAACATGGCCAGTGCTAAGCTGTCAGTTAAAAGTGACCAGATGTTAGCTAGAAATTAAAAGCTGTCAATGTAAACTAAAAAACCTAAACATTACTGTTTAGGTTTTTGTTACACCTACCCCCCTACTTTTATTCTAATTCCGTCAGCTTTAGCCCGTGAATTCAATGGCTATCAGCAATACACATCCAAAATGCGAAACAACTTAAGCTTAAATATCCAAATATTTAACAATAATTACCTGAGAACCACCTAAGAATATGATTGTTAACTCGTCACATTCAAAGCATCAAATAACGGCTGCAAATACTTATTATAAGATAACCATTTTTTCTCATTATTTTTCTGTATACCTTCTCTTAACTGTATATCACTCAGTGTCCTAATGTAACGTTTAGACCCTGCCATTGATAAACAACTACTTTGGAACTCTAACTTACAAAACGCTAGCACTTTCGTTATTTCAACTTCTGGGGTTTCCACTAATTGTTCATAACTAATGTGATGAACAAAGTTAGGGAGCACCGCTTGCCAATTATCCATGATTTTTTGGTATAAGTGATGATATTGCCCTATTTCAATTAGCGAACAAAAGTAAGGCTCTAATGATTCAAAATGGTTGTTAAAAATTGACCAACTAACGTCAATAGGATCTCGCTTAATATGAATTATTTTTGCCTGTGGCAATATCAATTTTATCAAACCTATTGACTGATAATTCGCGGGCATTTTATCAATGATATATTTTGATGAAGGGGCAAGTGTTTGTAAGTTTTTTAAATAATGTTCACCTAGTATACGGCATTGTTTGTTATCTAACAGTGATGCGCCTTCAGGAAAGTGCTTACCCGTTAATTGATAAATGCCTTTGGCTATATCTCCAGCCATAAAGGGTAATTCACCACCACTGTTAATAGCACTGTGCCCTATTAACATTTGTTCTAATAAAGTAGAGCCTGAACGCGGCTGCCCAACAATAAAAATTGGGGTTAATTGCTGTTTTTGGGTTTCGGCTAGTTCTAGCTCAGGTTCTAGCTGTTGAAAAGTACTATGGGTGAATGAAGAAAGTAAACTGTCAAAATAGTCTTTCATATCAACTACACTAAAATTAATAAGCGAACGTTGCAGTGCATTGGCCTGGGTAAAATGTGAAAATGCTTTTTCAAATTCATTGTTTTCATGAAAAAGTTCAGCAAAAGAAAAATGTAATAATATTTTCTCTCGCTTCGTTAATACACTTGTAGAAAGTGTAAGCTTATTGAACATATCATCAACAAATTCTCTTTCGCTATTATTAGCAAGTGTTAACTTTTTACAGCGTACTAATAAACAAAAAGCTTGTACATTTGCAGGGACTATTTTCAAAATATTTTTAATAAAAGTTCCTGCTTGTATAAAATCACCCATTTCACAATAAAATATAGCCAATGCCGTGAAAGTAGCTACAGAGCCTCCATTAACTTTATTCGCAGCTAACAAAGCCTGCTCTGCTTCTTCAAACCTCATTAAGTGAAGGCAAGCCTCAGACATCGATAAAAGATACTGTGGTTGTTTCAATGTGCTATTGAGCGAAATACAGCGTTTAAATAGCTCATATGCGCGCTGATAACTATTAAACGTTAATGCTACCCTGCCCATTCCCCAAAGCGCTTCAACATTATTTTTATTTTCAGATAATATTTGACGATACATTTGCTCTGCTTGGGCAATATTTCCTTGATTAAAACATTGATGTGCTGAAGTAATATTTACCATACATTATTCAATTTATCTCTCTAAGGTGTTGTCTGAAATCGAATCCAACACCTAAATAACAGGCTAAGTAATTGTTGGCTAAAATGTTGAACGGAGTGAAAAAAGACAGCTGTACTTTTCCGTTTAGCAACTTGTTGAACGAAGCCGCTCTGCGGCAGAGTAACTTTTTAAACTACCTTCCATACTCAATGACAGCATTGTCACTTCGATGATGCTGTCATTGAGTATACCCTATTAGCGCTGAGAAATTATTGGAAAACACACCGCCACATGCGTTGAATATTTCCTGGGGCTCATACAAAAACCAATACACCAATGGATAAAGGCATTACTCAACAAGCGTTAAAACGTGTGCTCCAAAATTGCCAGATTAAAAAACCCATTAGCCCACATTCCCTTCGTCATTGTTTTGCTACCCATCTGCTTGAGTAAGGGCTTGATTTGCGCTCTTTACAGCAATACTTGGACACGCCAGTTTCCACTGCACGCTACACTCAACTCACTAAAGTGAAACAACGTGATATGTCATGCACCATAAACGACTTAACCAATACACTGACCATTACATGGTCTGTAAAATGAGTACCTTTATCGACTTACTACGACAACATCACCAAGCCCTTGAAACTCAATATAGCAGTCAATTAACACAGGATATTCGTCACGCGATTATGCCATACTTATGTGCAAAACATCGCAACAACGGCAATCTCTTTGGTCATCATAGCGATTAATAGTCAAGCAAATAAAATCCGCTTAATCGAGCGTTTTACGGGTAAATACCCAGTCATTATCTTTACTTAATTCACTGGAGTATTGATAACCTGCCACATCAAAGTCTTTCAGCTTTTCAAGATCTGTGATTTGGTGCTCAATAATATAACGCGCCATTAAACCTCGGGCTTTTTTGGCAAAAAAACTGATCATTTTAAATTGACCATTTTTCCAATCTTTAAATGCTGGGGTTATTACTTCGGCTTTTAATACTTTTTTATTAACCGCTTTAAAGTATTCATTTGACGCTAAATTAATTAACACATTATCGCCTTGGGCAGCAATAGCGACATTTAAATGCTCGGTGATAATATCACCCCAAAATTGATATAAATTACTACCGCGATCATTATCTAATTTCTTACCCATTTCTAGTCGATATGCTTGCATCAGATCGAGCGGTTTTAATAGGCCATATAACCCTGATAATATCCGCATATGTTGCTGAGCGAAGGTAAAGTCATCCTCGCTAAACGATTTAGCATCTAAGCCAGTGTATACGTCGCCATTAAAAGCTAGCACAGCTTGTCGAGCATTTTCCGGCGTAAAAGGCGTTGCCCATTCGCCAAAACGTGCCGCATTTAAGCCAGCTAATTTATCGCTAATAGCCATTAATGAACTAATATCCGCAGGCGTTAGTGTTTTACACTTTTTCATCAGCACTTTACTGTCTGCTAATAGTTCAGGCTGTGAATATAGCTCGGTAGCAACGGGGGATTCATAATCTAAGTTCTTCGCCGGAGAAACAACAAGTAACATTATTTATCTACTCTATCTTAAAGTTTTTGTCACTATAACACAGGAAAAAACGAATATAATTATCTTCATTATCAATTGCGCACTGAACCATTAGCGCACACACAGGCAATAAATAGCGCACACACAGGCAATAAAGTGTTTTATCGACATTATTTCACCATCACACTTGCTAAATTATGAAAATTTGATACAAATAGGGGCGAATAAGATAAAAAAATCACTATTTTCAATCAAAATACTTGTAAATGTTGTAATATTTCACCAAAATTTACTCAATAAAACCACCTGATTACATTATCAACGTCAAGGGACATGTTATGACCGATCAACTTTCTCAACTTTCTCAACTAAAAGCAATGACCACGGTTGTTGCTGATACCGGCGATATTGAAGCTATTGCTAAGTTTCAACCACAAGACGCCACCACTAATCCGTCTTTACTATTAAAGGCAGCCTCTTTAGCTAATTATCAGCAACTACTTGCTAGCGCAGTAGCCTGGGCGAAAACTCAATCATCAAACACTGAACAGCAAGTCATCGACGCTGCAGATAAGTTTTCGGTACTCATTGGCTTAGAAATCTTAAAGACAGTCCCTGGTAGAATTTCAACAGAAGTTGATGCGCGCTTATCTTTTGATACAGCAGCATCGATTGCTAAAGCGTATAAACTTATCGCTATGTACAACGAGGCTGGCATTAGTAATGATCGTATATTGATCAAAGTAGCCTCGACATGGGAAGGTATTAAAGCGGCAGAGCAATTAGAAGCTGAAGGCATTAATTGCAATTTAACTTTGTTGTTTAACTTTGCTCAAGCACAGGCCTGTGCTGAAGCCAATATTTACCTAATTTCACCTTTTGTTGGTCGCATTTTAGATTGGTATAAAAAAGACACTGGCCGTAGTGATTACTCAGCCAGCGAAGATCCAGGCGTAGTATCAGTCACCAGTATTTATAATTATTACAAAGCTAAAGGTCACAAAACCGTAGTCATGGGTGCTAGTTTCCGAAATATTGGTGAGATACTTGAACTCGCTGGTTGTGATCGATTGACGATTAGCCCAAACCTGATGGACGAATTAGCTAATTCAACGGCAACAGTATCGCAAAAACTGTTCAGCGATCATGCACCATTAGCCGATGAACCTGTACTTAGTGAAGCACAATTTAGATGGCAAATGAACCAAGATGCCATGGCAACAGAGAAGTTAGCTGAGGGTATTCGAAACTTTACCATTGACCAAGTTAAACTTGAGCAACAATTACAGGCAATGCTTTAAATTTTTAAGTTATAAAACTTCTGAAACCCATGCACTCGTAACTAAAACGCAAATAATGTTTCTATATTGTTAACAACTGTGATACAAAATACTGCAGTTGTAGAAATAAGGAGCATACCATGGATAATTTTCAACAAGTATTGGTCTCTTTAGCCAAACGGCCTAAATCGAGTTCAAGTAATAATAAAAAAAGAAAGTGGCGTGAAATTGAACAACTGAAAGAAAAATTTCAACTGGAAAAAGAATTAAATGCGTTTGATGATTCTTTGGAAAATATGTTGAAAGAGTTTTAATTAAGCTTAGTATGGCTAATATTAACGATTAAAAACCCGGATTGTACCGGGTTTTTTATTGGATTTTTTATTGGATTTTTTATTAGGGAAAGTAACACCCATTTCACTAAGTTTGTTATCACTTCTACTGGTTTAAATAACTGCTGCGTTATTTATTTATTTAATAATTAGCACAACTCGTAATTAAATAAATGTCTTCTATTTGGCCATTTTTCCTGCGTAAAAAATGGATAACCTAGCAAATAAAATGGGTGAAAATGCAAAATAAAGCCATCGGTTTAGGTACTCTTAACGCCAAGATTATTTTCTATATAAGAAACTGCCCTCCATTAGCACACTATCAAAACCTGACGAGTGTTAAAGCGTTAGTGGCGGATGAAATCGCCCATATTGCTCGTGAAACCGGTAACCATTGGCGAAAAATTTTTAATGTCTACGCTAAGTTGTTATTTGAAATATCACCGGAACCATTTACTAGCTGGCAACACTTAAGAGACAGCCTTCTATTACAGGCAGAAAGTGATCATTGCTTACTTTTTTCAGCACCTGACTTTTCAGAGGCTGACTGTTCAGGGGCTAATTTACTCAGCGCTAAGCCCAGTCAAAAACTACACATAATATTAGGTAAAGGTTACGCTGAGCAACTAGGATTTTGTAATAGCTGCGTATGGCTGAGTCATGATTTCGCCATTAATATCGATTTAGGCGTTATTATTTGTCCTTATTTCGATTATCGGCAATTATCAAATAAAAAAATTACGCAACTTTCGGGACTAATTCAACAGTTAACCGCGCACCAAGTACAATCCAAGATGGATGGCTAGGAACGGCCACGTGTTCGTAGCTTTACCGACATGGATCTCGGTACTTATTTTTTGTCTGGCAAAAAAACTAACCGCTCGTCCTGAGCATGGCTGCTCTTTCACATCCGTGTGATCGCAGCATACCGCTCGTCCTGAGCATCGCTGCTCTTTCACATCCATGTGATCGCAGCATACCGCTCGTCCTGAGCATCGCTGCTCTTTCACATCCATGTGATCGCAGCATACCGCTCGT